>JACZSS010000096.1 GCA_022574115.1 Candidatus Heimdallarchaeota archaeon
TATGTCATTGCTGGTACGGCTAGCGGAGACAGGGGCGGTGCTGATCACCGGCGACGCGATCGCACGACCGGCGGAGTTTGAACTTGGATTTGGGGGCGCGTGGGATGAAGATGTGGCCCGTACTAGCGCTGAACGACTGATGCGTATCGCAGAACGAGAACAAGCACTCATCATTTATGGTCACGACCCGGCCCAACGAGGCACGATTCGTAAAATGCCCGAGTTTTACTCATAACAAGAAGATCAACTGCGTGGCGAATGGTACTTCTTGAAGCGCCATTATTGTGCAACCTTCGTAAAGCGGTTTGCCTCAATGTCCGCACCTCCACCCAATGTGAGCCTATAGGTTTGCTCTTGGATTTGAAATTCCATTGTATGCCAATTTTGAAGTACTGGATCTCCCGGAATGTCTACATTTGAATATGAAATTTGAGAACAGGTCTGATCAACGAGTGCTTCAATTTTGAAAAATTTTCGATCATTAGAATTTCTCAATTTCACCAATCTCGATCTACAACTGTTGGACTATTTTCCTGATCTGATTTGTCTCGGAGTTTGGAGACGCGAAAATCCAATGCAACGTTTTCCTGGAGCCCTGAAGCGCTTAAAATATCTAAATTTGCATAATCAAAACCTTAGTGTCGACGACCTATCATTAATTCTACCATATGTGCCCAACCTGGAAATGCTCAACGCTTGTTACAATAATCTAACGTCTTTACCGGTAAATCTTAGTGATATCTCAAAGATTCAGTCACTAGATTTTTCCGGTAATAAGATAGATGACGTGAATCTAGAAGGGATACAGATTTCCCAGCTAGAACAATTTTTAGTCCGAGCAAACGGTCTTCGCAAAGTTACCATTGATCTCGCTGAATTTCCCAAATTGATTTTTTTAGATCTTAGATTTAACTCCGATTCGCTTGAGGTGAATCTTGAAAACCTACCGGGTCATCTTGTCAAGATTAAAAGGTAGATCGATTTATCCATTAATTCATGCGTTCGATAGCTAGCTCAACCAGCATCCTACCGTCTGCAGAGTATAGTAAGTTATCAGAGTCTTCGATCATGCGGATGAAGAGTCGAATGTGGATCGGAATATCCTCAGGATGGGATCGTTGGCTGAATTTCAATTTGAAATTATTCCAGTTGGCACCAAAGCTATTCGTAAATGATAGCACACCCTGCGTAGAAGCTAATTCAAGTCGATTATACGCAAATTCAAATTCATAGACATAGCTTCGGTACATGTAAGCGAGCTCCATAGTATTCATATAGCCAAAACTCGTGCCGGAGTCATAGAAACTAAGCATGTTTGGAACTGGAGTATGACCAAAAATTGATTCGAAGGGACCACCCTCAATGAAGTTTAACATGGATGAGTAATCGGTATTGATAAAATCCCACAGATTATAGTTTTCATCTGTTGCAAACTCACTAGGAACCATTCTGCTGTAATAACCGGTCATCGATCGACTTACCAAAAAGAATATACTATCCCTATTATTAGCCTGTCGGACTCGTTCGATCGTTTTGTCATGAATAATAGTCCGAGATAGATATTTTGTGGCAAGAGAATTGAACTGATAATTCTTAGCAGTGAATCCATCCTTGGTAAGCGCTGCATAAAAACCTTGGTGGAAGTCATATGGGGAAATAGGAATTTCGGTTTGTCCGGCGTTTTCAATTATCTCTACTCCTAAGGAGTTAGTAATTTCCTTAAGTTGAATATCAGCATATTGCTCAATTATCGCTGCAACACCCGAGGGATTCAGCTGCGAGATTAGTAATCCAAATACGTCGTCACCATAGATAGCGGTAAGGATATCAAAGTGATTTTGAGCCAGATTAACAGCTGCGAATTCAATTAGGAGCCTGATAAATGATAATGGATCATTATCGTCACCAAAGTTCGGCATGGGTATCATACCACCATCAACCAGAGTTTGACTTGGTGTGGTGTCCATGATGAAGAGATCGGGGTTTAGGTAACCATCTATCAAAATTTTCTTGTGTTCATAGTCATTACTGGCGGCATTTTTAACCCAAAGATATTCGAAGTTAGTATCCAGATAGTAATCCAAGTTGACAGAGACACCATTATAGGAATAGGAAGAAGATAGATTAGTAGAATAAACGTCTGTACTATCGAGCGTTCCGTTGCCATCAACATCAATCATTACTTGTGTAATGAACCTATCTTTTTCCAATTGCCCGATCACCAAGTCTCTTTTCGTTTGGAATGAGCTACCAATGACCTCGGAGATGATGTACGGCATCGGGTCGATAGATGCCTGATCAACAAACTCATCAATGTCTCTCAAGGTTAATAGATCCTGATTTATGCGATCCAAGATACTCCCGGTGGCGGGCAGGTGAATTAAAGGCATGTACACATATTCCAACTCATCATCATCAACAATGAAGAACGGGGCTTCCTCGTCACTTCTTTGCAACAATGGTACGCTTCCGGTCCCCCAAATATCATCAATGATCTTTTCATAATACTTAAACAGATAATTGCCAATCGCGTTATTAGTGTCTTTCATCGCTTCTTGAAGATCTTTTTGATAGGCGATTGATGCAGGATCTGTGGTTTTGCTTTTAGGACTAAAATTAGTATCATATTTCGCTTCTAGCTTGGTGAGTAATTGATCGATTTCGGGATGATTTAGCCGAAAATCGAATGGTTGCTTATTATTGACTTTATTCTTCCAATCCTTGTGAAGAAACTCACCAGGGTTATTTCTATGAATGTTTTGAATACCTTCATGACGCCCAATACCTCGGATAAATTCAATCCCTGTGATATAATCATCCAAAATCTTCTTCCATTGGAGGGGATCATCCTCACGCATTTCAAGGCTAGGCAACGGGTTTGTTCTCGACGAAGTGCGAGCTGTACGCAACCCCAAAAAGAACATGACCTCATTAATTGCACTTTCCTCAGAGATACCGTTCTCCATTAGAATGTTATCGATCCGAGCTACGTCATTAGGATCGCGTGCATCACCAATGGACAATCCTCTTATTTGAGTAGTAGTGAAAAGAGTATTTCTCACATTGGGTACTACGTTCGCAGTATTAGCGACAAAATCGTGTGATGATTGAATCCCTCCGCTCATGATTTTGAAATCACCAAAGGCCATAGTACCAAAGTAGTCATTTGAGGCTGAATCGACACCTAAGAGCATTCGTTCAAATCTTGCGTATGCTTCATGTCTCGTAATTCCATTCAATTGCCCGTCTTTAGTTCTAACAAACACTGTTTCTTTTGCTTCTTGGATTCCTCTTGGTGGACCACTCGACGTCGTGTCAAGAATAAACATGCGACGCACCCACTGACCATTTTCTTCAACTTCAATGGGAATTCCCCATTTTACACATCTAGAAAGTCCACTGCAACCAATTTTACGCATTTGACCGTGGATGAAATGGGAGGCTGCATTCTGTCCGTCAGAGGAACCAACGATCGGAATCCGTTTTCCATCAATGGAGATCGTCTTAATTCGTCGCGCAATCATGAAATCTTGGGTAAGTTTACTGTCTCTCACGATTGCAACATTCAGTCGGATTTTATAAGAATTGGACCGATAAGAGATAACTTGTCCTGGTGTAGTGAGCATATCAACCTGAATATCTTCTGGATGACTCTTTTCAAGTAAACTATACAGCTGGGCATTTTGATAATTATCATTCTTGCCTAGCTTGGGTATAATCTTGGTTTCAGGTAATTCAACCCAAGCACGCTTAAACACTGCCATATCAGCGACGATCCCTCCTGGTCCAGCGTTGTAAATTATTCCTTGTGGCAGTATTTTGCCACCGCGTTCAATGAATTCTTTGAAATCACCCACTGTCTCCAAATATTGATCTGGAATGGGATCACCACTAGTATCAAGTTTGTTGATCTTCAGTTTACTGTATTCCAATGACTGGTCTTTGGTCAATGGTCGACCATTTATCTTTTTAGGTGTGTAAAGGTTCGCATCAATCCAGAGATCTCGCGATGGAAGTAAATTGTTGAGGTGTTTGTCCAACGCAGCCTGGCTCCCATCATTTAATTCCTCAATCAAACGCCTCACCAGATTCTGATCCAAACTATTGATTTTATTTGGTGAACCGAGGACAGAACTGGGTTGTTTATAGCCAATAGAGAAGATTGTCATCTTTCTCAGATGTTTATCAGGACCTAATAGGGCTCTAACTGTTCCACTTTTTTGTCCGTAGAAACCTAGAATGGAGGTATATTTATGCGTATCTTCTGTAAGATCGTTCATCAAGGACATCATGTCGTCGTGGGACAAATTCTTTGTATCCGTGAAGTACTGGACATGCAGTGTATTTCTTCTGAATTTGGAATAATCATCGATACTTTGACCTACAATCCTGAACCCGTCGGTCCTATGATCAAACAACCGATTAGACGGACTCCGGGTGGTTGTGGATTTTGTTTCACCTTTGGTGTAGACCCACTCTCCATTGTTGACTTCTGGGTGCTTATATGCAATCATGTGATCATAGCCGGTAATATGATGTCTCATAGACAGTGAATCCTTGAGTATATCATCTACTTGGGATTTTGGTAATGCTGCCTCCAATTGGACTCGGTGCAGGCTAATTGAATACAATGCATGTTCAATTTCAGCTATTTCGGACATGTCGGTCCGGGATAGAAGTTGATTAGAGTTCGATTTACTCACTGCATCATCGATGACCTTCCTGACGTTATCGTAGTAGGGGTTGTCGACACCGTTGATTTTCTCTGGAATGTAACGTTTTAAGTCGGTATTCACATTGCCACCCCATTTTCTGATGACTTTCTGCTTCAATTCTCTCATGGCCAAACCATATGCATCATCCACTGGGAACTGACCGGTAGTCGGGCTCCGAGGACCATGGGACAGAACCTCGTAACTGCCATCATCAGCATTGTGCTTAACTATTCCAACCTCTTTCAACTTGAAGAAGATTTCATCTTCCACGAAACCTGATTTAGTAGTTTCATCTTTCTTGAGTAGTTTGTCTAGGTTAAACCAATTAAACTTGTAAGATCCTCCATCTAGCTTTTTGAATTCAGCCAGTGTCATGCCAAAAGAATCAGCAATAGCCTTTGCTTCAAAAATGGAACGGGTAGGTGTTAGGTTTACTTTTTCTATACCGCTAATTAGCGTACCGAATAAGTGTATGATTTTGTTTTTGCCATCACTTTTGAGATTCAGGTCGTCGAGATATTCTTGTTTCTGAACTTTGTTCAAGGTTAGAAATTGCTTAACATCATCAGTAACATAGTCTGCATTTTTCAGCCTTTCCAGAAATTCAGGACTCAAATAGAACATCCCGATTCCATCGTGACAATTCAATCCGATTTGGTTTGTTTGCAATCCAATAGGACATGAACCGCTGAAAATACGATTATACAATTCCTCGCCCATTTTCAGCAATTCTGTCGCTTCTCTTCTGGTTGCTTCAAGTAATTCGCCTGCTCCTTCCATCAGCCCATCCAATAACCTTTGTTCCTGAGCTTTCTTCACCTTGGCATCTAGTAACCTATCATAAAACTCTCCTCTTGGGGCGAGACCGTTATCGACTGAGCCAGTCAACCGCTTGAAGAATTTGGTTATGGCGATGCCAAACTGGGCCAATGCTCTACCCATCATTTTTATGAATTTAAAAGGTGATTTAAATAGCAGAGCAATCCAGTTTTTTATGATGAAAGGAGCATCAATCACATATTTATATGGCTTATCACGGACTGGGATTCCAAAGAATTTGTTTGTATTTGCAACTGCTTCTGCCATCATCTCATCTGCATCGAGTAGTGCACGCTCCAAACCTTTCTTTTGGATCATGGCATCCCACTGATCGACATCCGAGAGCCCATTACTTAAGTCGTCAAATTGTCTATTCAATTTGGATACAGCTTTGTTTCTCGCCTTGGCGATTTTACCCATGTTCTTTTTTAGAACCTTATCATAATCCTTGGCAATTCTCTTAGCAATATCTAGATCCTCCAAGAAATCAACATTTTCATTCCAGTAGAACTTCGTCTTCTGGGCTTTGGCAATATTGGCTGCCTCATCTGTAAGACCTGCAGCTTTTGCATCAGCAAAGGCATCTGCACCAGCTTTCGCAGCAGCCTCCTTGTGACTATCATACAGAATTCGCTCAAATTGTTTCATCTCCCTCTTAGAATACGATTTAACGTCTAACAACGCTACAGGATTTGATAATCGCCACGCTTTACCATTTTTGACGGTAACATCATCAATTAAGTCATAACTATGTTTATCCGAAAATATTGGTATCTTTCTAAACAGACCAAAAATTACTCTCGAGAACACCGTAACTGGCCACAAGGCGGTCTTGATGGCACCTTTTGCACCTCCACCTCCAAATTTGTTGATTTTCCGGGTGAAATCAAGGATCCCTGAATCTATTAATCTCTGCGGAACTTTATTACCATGTGCTAATTTCAGGCCACCACTCTTGAACGATGACTTGGCTACGCCCTCAACACCTTTTTTCATCACTTCAGCACTTGCTTGGGCAGCACCCAGCGCACCGAGATCAATAGGGATCATGAAGGCGCCAATGGCCTTGTCCATAAGCGTAGGTGCCAAAAACAAATCTCGCACGTCCTGAAGCAATCCAATAAATTCGCCCCATCCTGGAACAAAATTAAGAATTAGCTCGATTAAGAAAATATAGGTATTCTCAGATATGCCAAGCGTGATAGGGAACTTATTTTCTTCAGTCTCGCGACCAAATTCATCGGTTTTCTTCTTGTGCTCTACCTCAATACTAAAACTAGCTACATTCTCCATGATATCTAAACCTTGGATACCAAAGTTTTCCTTACCAGCTACAAATACCAAACCTAAATCGATGTTAGCGGCAAATGTGAGCACATCAGCAATAAGAGCCAGTCCTTTCTGGTTTCCAGACATTTGGGAAACGGTCTGTTGATCAATGTGTCCGCTGGCAAGTATTGCCTCCGCTTCTTTCTCGTAGAGAAATTCACCCAACACGGGTAACAGCATAATTCTGATACCACTCATAATACCCCCAGCAAATGGCAGCATAGTACGGGCGGTGATTGGAAATCGCATATCACTTTCTAGGGCAGTGAACCAGTGCCAATGACCCAGTTCATCCAATTTTGCGACGATATCCCAGTTTTGGAATGACTTCGTATCATCATTGAGAGCACTTCCCAAAGTACTATTATCATACGTTACAGAAAATCCAAAGATCTTGGCTAGTCCCTCAATTAAGAATTTCTTGGTATTCTGAGCGGTCTGTGATTTACCGAAGAATCTGAGTGGTTCGGAGATCTCAAGTACTTCGCTCTGAATGAATTTCTTTGGTAGATGAGGATTATCCGGACTTAAAGCATTGTGGTAGTCAGTCGAGCTTTGCTGTGAAGTCTCATCGATGCCATAGATGTCATCAAGGGTGTACTGGAAGCCTATGGCGCTCCAAAACACAATCGCCCATGCAGTTAAGAAGAAAAATCTGTTACGAGCACGGTTCAAGAAATCAATGTACTTGGCGATCCCCACGAAAGCATCGTTCCATTCCCAACGCTGAGCGATTTCAAGCATATCATTGCCGGCGACGATAGATTCTGGGAGTGTTCCAAGTATAAATGGTGCCTCTTCCTCATCGCGGTACTGGTCAATATTGGCCTCGTTGATATCGTTTTCAAAGGCTGCTGCCCAACCATCAATTTTGCCAAGCGCGTAGTTTAAACCAGTTTTAATCATATTCCAAACCGGTTTGATACCCTTGTTGACCAGCCACATGACTACGTCTTTCAGGAAGTTAAGACCACTGATCAACAGTTTAGCTGTCTGAGCGAAGACATTCATCTGAATGTCACATAAGAGTCCCCATCGATCTCGTAGGTTCTCAAGTGCATACGATGCAATCTCACCCCAGTTCGCAGGACGAAGCTGGCAAGCGCCATGAACGATATCATTGGCAACGTCTACCACCCTTTGGCCCACTTCGTTGAATTCACCAATCGGATCATT
>JACZSS010000097.1 GCA_022574115.1 Candidatus Heimdallarchaeota archaeon
AGTCAAACTTGGAAAGAGAACTTTAGAAAACAGATGAAAATCAACACTGAGCTAGCTTGGCAGCAATTTACCGAACAAGGATTTGATTGTTATAAGCCAAATGGGACGTTTTTTGTTTTTCCAAACCTAAAAGTTGATGATGTAAAATTTACTGAAAACTTACTACAACACCACGGAGTACAAGTGGTAGAAGGTTCAAAATTCGGACCCATGGGGAAGAAGCATGTCCGTATAAACTGTGCAACCAGTGAAGCCCGATTAACCGATGCATTAAATCGGATACAAAATGAGCTAGAAAGATCGAACTACTAATATTTCGGACAGTAAAAAATTTTATGATCCAAATATTACTTGTTTTCTGAAGACAATTATCATGGGTTAAATCGAAAAACCGAAATTAAAATCAAATGTAGAAAATTAATTGAAATCTTATCCATCGACTTGAATTAATGATGATTTATAGGAAATTGCTAATTTATTTTTCCAAAATACCAAACTATAAGTTTTTTAAACCAAAGTACAAACTACGATTAAGAATGCAAACTTTTTCGAGCGCAGGTTTTACGGAAACTTCGGATACAAAGTCAATGACTGCTTTAAGTCAAAACGAAGCGCGAGTTCTCCACTCGCTAATTAAGTGGCCCAATTTATCCGATCAGGCTATTCATTCTAAAATCGGAATGAAAAAATCAACGTTCAGTTCCATCAAAGCAAGACTTAGAGAGCATAATTATTTCAAGAGATACTTTATTCCAAACTTTCCAAAAATTAGTTTTGAATTGCTTCTAGTCATGCATGGTAACCTAAACCGATTTACCACATTGGAAGAACGTATGAGAGTTGCGGGGGATGTAATTAAGGCGTTTGATGAAGATTTTTATATTATTTCTGAATCGAATAAAGCGTTTAATCTCTCTATATCTCAAAATTATACCGAATACGCCAAGAATCAAGAAAAGTTCTTGCAAATCTATTCAGAAAATAAATTCTTGACCCGTGAAGGGATGCAAACAGACGCTTATCCATTTGAAATCAGTAGATTCAGAGCGTTCATGGACTATGAAGCAGTTGTTGCCAAAGTCTTTGGATTTGAATATGGTCCGTACAGCGATAATTTGTTAATTCCGACAGAAGCTGTAAAGAAAGTTAAACTGTCTAAGGCAGAAAGAAAGGTATTAGTTGGTTTGGTAAAGTATCCTGAAGAATCGGATACACTCATCGCTGAAAAGGTAGGAGTATCCCGGAATACAGTTGCTAATGCTAAGCGTAAATTTCTGAGAGAAAAAATCTGTTTCCCTAGAGTAGTTCCCAATCTTGAAAAGCTTGGTTTCAAACTCTTAGTCTTCACCCACCGTAAGTTTAATGCTAGAACCACGATGGAACAGAGAACAGAAGCTGTTGAACTTGTAAGAAAGCTAATTGCCCCTCATTTCTACGTGAGTAGAAATTTGGATGGCTTTCTTATCTCAGCTCATACATCTTTCGACGAATACAACAAGGCATTTGATGAAGTAATGAAATTTTATCTGAAGAATGATTACATCTCAGAAGAACCATCTTCATATCACATCAGCATCGCAGATATGGCTGTAATCAAAGACTATGATTTTCTCCCAGTAACCATGAAAATACTGGGTTTTGATCCTAAAAAATCAATTGCAGACCATTAATTAACGCTTAAACCAACCGTCCAAACGTGATTTGGGAATTCTTAGTATCGTAGGTCTTCCATGTGCACAAGTCCAAGGATTTGAACATTGAAATAATTCTTGAAGGACTCGCGCGATCCGTTGATTTGAAACCGGGTATCCAGATCTTATTGCCCCATGGCAGGCAAGTCGTGCGACAATACCATATTCGATTTTTGTGAATGGTGTTGAAAAATCTAAGTTCTCAAATTCACTCATATCATGCAAATATGCTAAGATGTCCTTAAGAAATGATCCGATGCTCAGATCGGTTATTTCCTGGTCAAAATAAACCGGAAGTGAGTGGAGTAGTAATGAGCCATCATATGATGCTGATATTTTTAAACCAAATTTGACCAAAACGTCAGTCTGATCCAAAATTAACTGTTTCTCAAGATCAGAAAATTTTATCTCAATAGGTTCCAACAATGTTTGAACAAGAGTTTTTCGCTGAATACCCTGTTCAAATTTCTCAAATTTAATCCGCTCATCGGCAGCGTGAACATCCATAATCCACAGTTCCTGATTGTTATCCTCAATAATTGCGAACTTATTCATTAAATGCCCGATGATCTTAGATCTTGATATTTGGTTTAATTCACGCTTACCAGTAACTGCTGCACGACTCTTCATATCCTGCGCTTCGACATTATTGGGACTGAATAAACTCGAACCTTGCGATATTTCAACGCTGAACAGTTGATCCAACGGAACCGAGGTATCAACCATTGGAGCACCATCAATCTCCATTTCTGTCACGAGTTCTGGTGGAACCGCGGAATTTTTCAGCATGGGAATTTTGGCATATTTTCGTAATGTTTTTGATATGTATGACGATAAATCCCCAAAAATTTCTTCATTAGGCTTAAATCTAATTTCCACTTTTTGCGGGTGAACATTATAATCAATCTCATCAAGATCACCCGTTAGTGATATGACAAAAACAGGATAGTTCGATCGTAACAATTGAGATCCATAACCTGATTCAATGGCAGACTGTAGTTCTTGATTCCTAACCATTCTATGGTTCACAAACAGATATTGGACTGATCTATCAGAACGTGTAAGAATCGGTTTCGACGTAAACCCCGACACGGACCAATTACCCAGCTTGGAGGAGAATTCGATTAGGTTCTCTGCAATATCTTTTCCCAAAACATCATAGATCGCCGCTTTTACCGATTTTCGTGAAGGGCTTTCTACTCGTATTTTAATTCCTCCAGACTTCGCCTTTTCTTGTAAAACAAAGTGAAGCTGAGGAAAATTTAGGGAGAAACCAATAATTAACTCGGAAATGCGTTTCCGCTCTGTCGTGGGTTTTTTGAGGAATTTTCTTCTTGCTGGGATATTGAAGAACAAACCCGAGACTTCAATACTCGTCCCTTGCCTTCTGCCACCAATTGATTCTTTAATGATGGACGCTCCTTCAATGATTATTGTAGATGCATCATTTGCTTCTATAGTCTTGCTGGTACAGGTAACCCTCGATACCCCTGAAATAGCAGCCAAAGCTTCCCCTCTAAATCCCAGTGTGGCGACCTCAGTAATATTAGAATTTTGGATTTTACTTGTGGTGTGAAGCTGGAATGCGAAATTGAGTTGATCTGATGCGATTCCAGTGCCATTATCAGTGACCTTAATTCGATCTAAACCACCATTTTCTATCTCAATAGTTATTTTAGTTGATTCTGCGTCGATTGAATTCTCGACTAACTCCTTGATTACATTAACCGGACGTTCAACAACTTCTCCAGCAGCAATTTTTTGGATGGTATGTTGGGGTAGTTTTATTATCTGGTTCATACAACATCCTGCTTCAATTCACGTAGAATTATCAATGCATCATCAGAAGAAAGGTTTTCCAATTTCAAACTCCTAATTTTAGCAATGATCTTATTGCTATTCTTCACTTTTGAATTGTGTACGGACGGTTTTGCATCGGCTATAGATAATCCTCCAAACCAATTATCAAGAGATGTCTGTCCATCTTCTTGAATAATCAAATCAACCAGTCTTGGCCCTTCGCTATCACCTTCATCTACCTTGGCGGCCTTACTTTCTAATATCTGTAAAATTTGTCTAGCCCTATCAATCACCATCTCTGGAAGTCCAGATAATTTCGCGACCTCGACGCCAAAGCTTTTGTCAGATGATCCTCGATGAAGTTTGTGATCAAAAATGGGCTTGTCACCCTCAAATCGAATGATAAATTGGTAGTTTACACACGATTTTAACAATTCTTCGAGTTCAGCCAACTGGTGATAATGCGTAGCAATCATTGTTTTTGGCGAGTTTTCAGAATTATGAAGAAATTCAGCAATACTCCAGGCAATTGCTAATCCATCGTAAGTCGAAGTTCCTCGACCTAACTCATCTGCAATTATTAATGATCTATCAGTTGAATTATTTACCAAATTGGCAGCATCAACCATTTCTAACATAAAGGTAGACTGCCCGGCAACCAAATTATCACTCGCTCCAATTCTGGTAAAGATACGATCAATAACCCCCAGCTCAGCACTTTCCGCTGGAACAAATGAGCCCATCTGAGCCATGATCGCAATCAGCGCAGTTGCTCTCAATAACGAGCTTTTACCTGAAAAATTTGGACCTGTAATTATCAATAACCTGTCTTGCTCATAATCCATCATTATGTCATTTGGAACGTAATCCTGATCTTGATTCAAGGCTTCAATCACAGGATGTCTGGCTCCGATCACCTTGTAGCCGCGATCTTCATTGATCACGGGTTTTTGGTAATTTCTTCGCTCTGCTAGAAAAGAGAACGACGACAAGCAATCGAGCTGTGAAATGGCAGTTGAGGTTGTTTGTAAAATATCAATATGTTCGGATATTGACTGTAAAATGCTTTTGTAGAGATTACTCTCCAATTCAAAGATATTAATCTCCGCATCGATTATGTCTGTTTCCCAACCCTTCAACTCATCTGTGATATACCGAGTAGCATTTACCATAGCCTGTTTTCTAACAAAATAGTCAGGGATCTTGGAAAGTTCTCTTTTGGAAACTTCTAAAAAATATCCAAAGTGATTATTTTGCCTGATTTTCATCGACTCAATTTGTGTATCTTTCTTCTCTCGATCTAAATACAGATCCAACCAATTTTTTCCTTCCTTAAGTATTTTTGATAAACGGTCGAGTTCGGTATTATACCCCACCTTGATAACCAAGCCGGACCCAACAGTGTTAGATGAATCACTGACGAGAGTTTTATCGATAAAATCGACTACATCTGTACAGGGATCGATGGCTTTTATCAAATCCACCGGAAAATGATCATGAAAGGTTTCCAGTTTTTGAAGAAGCACAGGTAGGACTTTAAGTGACGAACTTAGTTTTTGTAATTCATCGGGTCGTGCCGAACCCATTGATATTCGGGTGATTAATCTTTCAATATCCCCTATTTCTGAAAACAGTGAGCGAGTTTCATGCAGTAATATTTCGTTAGACCAAAAGAGCTCAACAACCTCTAATCTCTCATCTATTTTCTTTTTTTGAGCTAAGGGATTTGCAATCCAGCTTCGGATCAATCTACCCCCCATGGGTGTAATTGTTTCGTCCATCAGTTCTAAAAATGATGCATTAGAAGTATGATCGTGAGCATTTTGGAATAATTCCAACCCTCGAATAGCAGTTGAGTCCAAGGTCATTGTATCACTAATATCAAACGATTTTATCCCAGTAATATGTGGAAAGTTTCCAAACTGGGTTTCCTTTAAGTAACGGAGCAGTGCACCACATGCACTACTGGCAGGACTGTTTTCATTGAAACCGTATCCTTGGGTCGTGTCGACTCCAAATTGATGGAAGATAGTTTCTTTGGCAAGTTCATAATCAAACCACAAATCCGGTTTACCAGTCATGAGTTCGTCGTTGTCGAGACTGATTCCATAGAAACTCGAAATTTCATCCATAGAATCTAGATGAATTAATTCAACAGGTGAGAATTTGATAAAGGCACGCAATAAGTCATTCCGATCTTTGTATGCAAAATTACCAGCGCGGAAATCTCCCGTACTTAGATCGCAAACCGCAAAGCCGATTTCTACAGTTTTCTTGTTGCGCTTGTGATAAATTGATCCGAGGTAGTTATTTTTACTTGGGGTGAGCATGTTTTCTTCTGTCAAAGTACCTTTGGAGATTATTCTAGTTAGGCCACGGGCTACGGTTTTCTTCCCTCGTGCCTGCTTTGCGTCTTCGAGCTGGTCAATAATTGCAACTTTAAACCCTTTATTGATCAATCGAGCAACGTACGTTTCAATTGAGCGATAAGGAACTCCGGCCATTGGATACGTACCATTACCGATTTTTCTTTTACTTACCTGCAGATCCAAAACTTCAGAGACTAGCTCGGCATCATCGTAAAATAATTCAAAAAAATCACCTACGCGACAGAAAACGATAATCGAATCATCCAAAGATTCCCTGATTTCAGCCCACTGTTTCATCATAGGCGTTGTTTTTGCAATTTCGTACTTTATTGACCAACCACCGCTCAAATTTGAGTTTGAAGATCATATAATTAGCATAACGATAAGATCGTAAATTGTTACGAATTTTATACTTAAACCATAGAAACTATTTGCTTTCAATCTATTATGATTTACAATTGGTTAATATCTTTTCTACAGCAAATCAATTCACTTCATCAGCCTTTAGTGGCCGCAGAACACTAAGAGACCTTGGAGGACGGAATAAATTTTTCCGGATCTAGGAGAAGATCTATCAAGATTAGACATTTTTAATTTCGAACCCAGTCCCCCAAGAAACTATTAATATTTGGAATATAGTAAAAACAATTAGTGGGTAAATTTACTAAGGCATCTTTATCACAGTGGGCAGAATTTGAATGTATTCGCCAGCTATACCTCACACTTGGTTCACGAGATCCTAATTGGATGGAACCTACTCGGGAAATAGTGCCTCTCAATCGTATACGGAGAGGCCAAAATCGTATTGTTTTGAATTTGGGCACCCAATATGGTCAAAAGATCTATCGAATTTTATCCAATTTTCCGACTACACATTTCCGATCTGGTCCCAAGGGGAACCCATCAACAACCCCCTTAACAAAGGATAAGCTGGAAGAGTTATACACACTATCTAAGAATGGGGAGAACGACCATTTGTTGCTAGAGTACAGTTTTCCTATAACAGGTTCTTTTTTAGAATATCTTTTCGGTGTTGAAAATGATCAATTACCTGTTATCGATCAAATTGGAAATATCATTCCAGATATCCTAATCTTCAGTAAAGACGGTCTTACTGAAAATCCAAATACCGAATTGACTGTGAACGGAGATCTCCAAGTAATAACTAAGGAATCTGATAATCACCGGATTGGAATCAATATTTGTGACATTAAAATGAGTCATCAAGACAGTATTGGCAAGAAGCACTTCATCGAAATTCTTTATTATTCCTTCGCATTATCACACTATCTCAATGAAATCGGTTTGAATGACAAATTCTATGTCAACGTCCATGGCAACGGGATACTTCCAAACATAGAAAACCATTATTTCGCCAATACTAAAGACTTCCATGACTATACTATTCAGCTAAAATGGGTTGAAACGGTAAAATTGTTTACGAATTTCCGCCAAATAATCAAGAATTTATATCAAAACCGACCTCATCAAATTGAAAAAGTTCCTCTGAATATTCAACCATCATGTGGGAGATGTAATTATCTTGAAGATTGTAAGAAATCCTTAGGAGCTTCATTAGAAGATAAAACTCGATTAGATCTCAGATTAATCCCCTACACTTCACAATCGATATCGGATCAATTATTTGACCAAGGTTTCACTAATGTCGGGGATGTTTCTGAGAGGATTTCCAAAATCCAAGTAGGTAACACGCCAGAGCCAATTTATGCGGAATTGCCGACGCTGGACCTAAAATCCAGAGCTTTAGCAACGCAAGAAACTGTTTTTCCAAGAGAGGGAGAGATTAATAGTGTAAGTATTCCAAAATTCACTGATATATCAATAATTGTAAATTTAGAGGGTGATCCAATTAACGATAGGGTATTTGGGTTTTCAGCGAGTTTTAATCTGGTCATTTTTGAGAAGACAAAATACGGACCCCGATTTAGAGAACTCTGGAAACTAATCGACCAATATTACAATTCAAAATATTCTAGTAACAAACCGGGCAATCTCGACATTGAACTGGCTGAAATCATGAATTTTAACAAGATAGGAGAAAAACAAGAGGCAAAATTTCTCCTGAAAACTTTAGATGAAATCTTTAGCGATAAGACAATTAATCATGAGTTTTACGCAAAAGATTCGGACGATCCCGATAATAAGAAGCTTAG
>JACZSS010000098.1 GCA_022574115.1 Candidatus Heimdallarchaeota archaeon
TAGTAAAGGATTTAGTACAAGAACCAAATCCGTTCAATGTATCTGGTGTAAATGGCTGATAATCTTGCAAGTTTCGTAAGCCAAATCCTCTGGCATATATTATTTCATCCTCCTTTGATAACGTTATCGCCATTCCTGGAACTTGGTTTTTTGTCATTAATTTCTCAATTCGTGGCTCAAATTGAGTTTTGAAATCTTCAATATCAATCATTTGAATTCTCTGTTAACTACTAATTGATCCAATCTAATCTTAAAAATTCAGTTGATCCGTGTAGATAATGTTTACTCTTGTGTCATTTTTTCCCTCTCATCATTCATTAACGGATCTGAAACACAGGCCTGATCTGGAACACAATTCAAACTTCATCCAAAAATAGATTTGATATAATTTCCATTCAATGGTCTTGTATCGGTTCACTTTAGTAAGAGCACTCCCGATCTTGAAGCATATGAAGTGTCCTGATTGTAGTAATAACATGAAAAAACATGGAGCTTTCTATACCTGCCAAAGGTGTGGTCTGTCTTTCAAACCTTGGGAAGTTGAACAAGCACAACAACGTGCGAAGACGGAATTGAAGAAACTCGAGGATACGGATCCAATCAAAGAAGAGGAAAGACGTCGTCGAAAACTTCGTAAATACAGGAATTGGTACGAAGGTCGCCAAGAGCTAGATTAAAAAGCCGAAGTATATCATTTCAAATGAAAATCCGTTAAAATACTCCTCAGATTGCCTTCGGGGAAACATAAAGTCAATTGATCAATACCCAACGTGGAAGATCCAAAAAATGTTTTCATTTTACAATACAAGTATATATATTGGATGAGACGGTAGTTTGTTACAATTAGAAATTACTCGTCAATTAAGTACGTCAATGGAGAAATCAAGATGACCATAATTGCCAGACACATGCGTTGTGATAGCCGAAAAGTGTGCTCTCAGTGCTCTATTTACCTTTGGAAGCCTACTACGGGTGAACCGAAATATTACCAATTCTGCCCATCATGTAAACATGATATTCTGTGTGATCGTGGTATTATCCAAAATTTCGTTTATGATGATGATATGAATGCTGAACGAGTTATTTATCTCTGTCTCGTGTGTCGTAGTGAGGTTGTGGATAGAACCTGGCCAGAACCCACTGGTATGCGGCTTGATATGCTGAGTTAAAGGATTAACTTTGGATTAGTAATTAAGTAATTTTTAATTTATCCAGGGAGTTTTAATATCATATTTTATAATGGATTGAAGGAGTATATTTGTTAGGAGTATTTATTTGCTGTCGATAAATTTTGATAAGAAAAAGCTGAAATATCGAGAAGATACCGGAAAGTTGTATTTTTCCTACGATGACATCGCATCCTTACCCGAATGGCCAGAATCTCCATTAATTGAACTTTCGAAAGGTGAATTATTCATAGTTCCTTCTCCGACACCGAGACATCAAGAAATTAGTGGTAATTTATATTTTATAATTAAATCATATCTCCTCAAAAATACAATTGGCAAAATATTTACGGCGCCACTGGATGTTCTTTTATCTGAACTGGATGTTTTAGTTCCAGATTTATTATTTGTATCAGACGAAAATAGTGAAATTATTAAGGAAAAGAACATAGTTGGGGTTCCAGATATGATTGTTGAGATTTTATCTTCAAATGCAAATCGTGATAAAATAGATAAAAAGAGGATTTATCAAGAGTTTCAGGTTAAAGAATATTTGATAATTGATCCACTTAATCAAATTGTTCTTCACCACGGGCTAAGAACAAGTGGTTATGAAATCCAACGTTTTGGAATTGGTGACTCTTTAGTGTTTGAAACCGTTAAAGGTCTTGAAATTCAACTTTCAGAGTTATTTAATTTTTAAAAAACTGATGCTTGGCATCCGACTTAATTTTTTTGAGCTATCCATAGGCACCTCGAACGGTTTGTTATGAGAAGTTAAATTTTTTTTTAGTGAATCGTCAATTTTACCGTCAGAAAAATACCGTATACAATACTCTTTTGACATAGTATGATTTGCATTCTTAGCCCTCAATAATAATTGAACAATAATGATAGCAATGCAAAGGTAACACGATTTGATGACAAATCTTGCAATAACGTTATTATTTTCGTTACAACCAATATTTAATTTGAAGAACTGTATCTCTTCGAATTTGGATCTATCCTGTCGAATATTCATCACTAACAATTAATAGTATCCGTTTCTAGGTTATCAAGATTGATGCTCATTTGCCTCAAGAGCGTTCTAAGTTGCATTTTTTCTCCAGGCAAGAACGCCGCAAATGTCTTCTCTTCAATTTGTGTCCAGATTGAATATATCTGCCTTTTTTTCTTGACTCCATCTTCAGTAAGAAAAATTGCAACCGATCTAGCATCTCCCACATCCTTGTCTTTCAGCACGTAACCATTTTTTTCTAACCGCTGAACCATTTTGCTTAAAGTCGGCATTTGAATTTTCATGTTTTTGGCGAGAATAGAAATTTTCATACCTTTATCCAGAGATAGCTGGCTAAGTAAATAATCTTGCCCAGCGTAGAGATTTATTGTATTTAAGACCACATTTATTGTAGCTCTGTATTTTCGACATGTGTCTACCATGCCAAAAATCAATAGTTGTAGGTCTCCATTCTTATCCATGATGCTATTAATCCCTAACCGTTTTATTATTATGTTTTGATCACCCATTGCCAAATTTCCTCGATAAGAATATTTAATTAGTCGGCTAATTAATTTTGTATAATATGGAAAATGAAAAAATTACTATACTGAATACTGCCAAAGTGGGCGGTTTGATAATAATGGCCGCTCTTATAATAAATTCAATCATATTTTTCATCGGTGATGCAATCGATGCATTTAATGTAAAGTTAGATACTATACAGGGTGAGCGAGATTTTGCAGTTCAATTCGTAATCATGTTCACCGTAACCTTCCTTATTTTCGGATTGATTGGGTTCTTGGTTTTAACAAAAGGATTGAATCAGTCCATAGAAAGAGTCAGAATTATTGCAATAATTCTCGTTTTGGCCAGTTTAGCCATGCCCCTTGGCATTGCGGGAGCATCTGCTAAGTTTGTTGGTATACTATTCGCCATCCATATTTCGACCGGGCTGATTGCAATTCCAGGTCTTACTACATCATATCTTTGGAACAAGGTTTAAGCTTATCCTATAATATTTGAAGTCGCCTGATATTCTGCGAATCGATTCAAGAGGAATTAGAAACTGATTCTGCATAATCATTTCTTGGAGCGTTTTGCCATCTTTTGAGCATCTTTGTATAATTTTAGAAAATTTTCCACGGAGTCTTTTGCTATAGCTTGACCAATTAATTGTAAAGGCAAATCCTCTAATTTCTTAAATCTGACACATGATTTTCCCATATCGATCTTTTTCCCAGATTTGTCATATTCTGAATAAAACCACTCCGTGGCCTCTTTGCTTGAATAAATGTTGTTTAAATAAACTGTCATGTAATTTTTCTGAGAAGCTAAAGACACGTATCCAAGAGGTAATTTATTGTATGTATCAGGGAAAATTTTCAATGGTATCACGTAACTTATCATGCCCCACTGCATCGTTTCCTCGTAACCATCGGGCAGTTGTTCAAGGATTATTTCCCGTACAACAGCCATCGCCTGTTTACGGTCATCAGGTAATTCATCCAAGTACTGCTCCACTGTATCAGCATTACTTTTTACCATGAATTTCTAACTTCATCCGTGCTTAAAGAGTTTAAGGCAAGAGAATGCAAAGGGAATAAGTCCAAAATCCGATTTCAGCGGATACGATCAAGAGAATTCGCTTTGGCAACATAAGTCATTAACAATCAGATCAATCAGTTCTTTCTCAAACATTTTAAGGTATAATCTCGTTTCTTGCAGTTTATGCCACGTACTATGCTGTGTCCTCAGCCTTTGAAATAGGCTATCCAATTTTCGATGAACAAGCATCAAAGACCCCCGGAAAAAATACCAGAGACTGCTATGCTCCAGATTTTTGAAAGTGATAGATGAGTTTTTCATCCTAATTATTTGCAGTCCGCCTTTTTCAGGAAATAATTCTGATATAAATGAATTCATCCAGTAGAAAAATCCACCCTTCAAGAGCTCACGAGGTAATTTTTTATGAGCGAACGACTGTGAGTAAATCGGAATTCCCGCTCGGTTAAGCATGAGCAACAGTATTGGACCATCGTCTTCCATTCTTTGATTAAGTGCTCGGCCGTAAAATTCCCGATTTTAGCTTGTGACTCGAATAAGTTAAATTCATCCGATGTATTGTGATCCGAAATCAAGTCTTCTACAAATTTTATCGGCAACATTAATACGCTCACTCTACAAACTGAGTTTCTAATTCGCTTTCAATAATATCTGACTGAGACATCTATAAGTCTAATTTGGCCAGAACAAGACCTCATGGATCGTTTTAAGCGTTCCAAGAAATCGTCATAATTATTATTTCTTGTGTTCTTCAAACCATTCCATCATTTTTACTAGTCGGTCAATTACATGTAATGGCTCTCCTGATCGTGATAATTCGTGTCCATCGCGAGGGTATCTAACGTATTTTACTTTCTTTTGGTGAACTCTTAATCCGTTAAACATCTCATCGGCTTGCGCAATTGGGACCCGATAATCGCTTTCAGAATGAATAATCAGGAGTGGGGTTTGAACATCCCTTACCCGGCTTACCGGGGAATGATCCCATAGTTTATCTAAATTATCCCATACAGGCCCATCATATTCAGATATCCCAAAGCGTGCCAGATCAGAACCAGCCTCCAAATTGGTTAGATTATACACACCACGCTGTGCACACCCAGCATTAAACCTATGATCAAATGTTATGATATGCGCCACCTGATAACCCGCATATGAGCCCCCACACAAAAATAAATTGTCGGGATCAACTTTTCCGTCGGTCACCAATTTATCGACCACCAATAATAAGTCCCGAGCATCGTCTCGTCCCCATCTGGCGCCAACATTTCGCAAGAATTTCTCACCATATCCATCTGATCCTACGGGATTGCAAGCAAGTATACTGTATCCAGCAGCTAGCTGACTCTGCCATTCATGCCACATTGATCCAGCATTATCCCACATCATGTGTGGACCTCCATGAATGGATAAGATCAGAGGTGGTCTAGAACCATTTTGTAAATCAGCTTCCATTAACCAGCATTGAAATTTGACGCCATCTGGATTGGTAAACCAAAATTCCTGGGGCATAACAATCGTTTTGTCATGCAAGAAATCGGTGTTAGGATCATAAATTAATTGCACACCATTATTCTTGGACCATTTCCAAATTGCCGATGGATGATCAGGATTTGTACCAGAGGCGTAAAACTCCTCGGTAGTTATAGCATCAAAAGTCTGAATGGAAAAATCTGGTTCGTACAGGGGGTCAAACTTGTTTCCATCCATTGTGTATTGAACAACCCGAGAAAATCCATCGCTGTCAATCTGCATTAATCCCCCATCTTTGGAGGTAAGACAAACCCTCACCACACTTCGATCCAATTCTTTGTTAATTATTTCATGCTTACCATCCCGTAAAAATCCTAATTTATGCAGCTGACTGTCCTGGGCTGGTGAATATCCTTCTTCTAGAACAGGAACCAAGACTTGTGAGTTATCGTGTTGGTTTACAAGTGCATCCGCAAAGAAAATATACGGATTGTAGTTTCTGTAAATATGTTCTTCAACTTTTGTCCCGACATTAATACTGACGAGATTATCATAAACCGCCAGATCAGGATTTTCCTCATTTTTCACATAAGCAAGAACAGTAGTATTATCGAGCCAAGATGGAACCCCGTAATCAAATTCTGACGTACTTATTCGCTCAACTTTTTTTGTCTCAACATTAAGGATAAATATCTGAGTTTTTCGAGAACTATCAATAAAGTCGGTCCCTGTTTTGTAAATGAGATTGGTTATGACCAGTGGATCAGCTAAATTTTTCTTGGCATGTTTTTCTCTGATGTCTTCAATTTCGATCTCCTCAGGTGATTTATCTGGTTCATCTTCTTTTTTATCATCTTCAACTTTCCATTTGGCTTGAAAAACTATTTTCGCAGAATCAGGAGACCATGCGACCGAATTAACCCCACCTTTCGCAGAGGTTAACTTCACCGCTTCTCCACCATTCATACACATAACAAAGATCTGAGGCTCTTTTGCTCGTGTCGAAAGAAATGCTAATTTCGATTCATCTTTGGATGATTTCGGAGAATAATCAGATTTAAACCCGGATGTGAACTGAACCATCTTTCCACTCGACTTTTCATATCTTGAGATTGATGATTGGTACCCTTCATCTTTTACACTTGGTAATTGTTCTACCCAAAATACGTAATTCTGACTAACGTTGATGCCTGAAACTCTTTTGATTTTCAGATAATCCTTAATTTCAATCTTTTCAGAAGCCATAAATCATTTAGAACAATCGATTTTTATCTATAATGGAGTCACACTGGTTTTTTTCTTGTATTCAGAATCTACTAAATTCTACATCTTGTTGAAATATGCGCGGGCTATTTGTTTGGCATGTTTTTCGCTCCAATCGGTTAATTCTCTTTTGGCCTGAATGGCTAACCTTCTCCATTCTGTAGGAAAATCTCTAATAAATTTGTTAACGTTCTGACGCAGAATGTTGTCATCTTTCATACCATCGGTGAGCATGATGGCGATTTCTCCACCCTCCCATTCCCCTTTTTGTATAACAGAAAGCTTTTCAGATAGTTTTTGTCTTAGAAGAGCCAGTGCAGCCTGTTCAATTGGATCATTCTCTCGCATAGGTAATTCTAAATGAATTATCATTGAGTTAACCGTATTCTCAATCATCACCCCATCTTCAATGACTATGTCTACAGTTCCGATCTCGCATTCTTGACAAATAACACATGGGAAATTGATTCCTCCACGCATTGGGCATTTAATAGCTTCGAACTTGGAGATAAGTTCAATTGAAATGAGGTCATCCACCACTAAAGAATATGACATCATGAAATAATAAAACAATTAGTGTTTCGGAACTAATTTTGGTATAATTTTCCTAGTAAAGTGGACTAGATCTCTATCCAAAAATTAATTTTCTAGATATACATCACTATTTGCAAAATTTTGTCTCGGCGCAACAGTCTGACAAATGACAGTCAGGAATTCTCTGACCACAATACTCTCTTTGTACATCTTGATTTTAGTTTTAAGCGCTAGTTTCTTTTTGGGTACAATTAATTTATCGATATAATCTGCAGTCATTAAGGCATATTCCTCAAACGGTTTCATCATTGCAAGAAATGCTGCAGCTAAATCAAACGATTTGAATTCCGTAAAATCAGTTTTTGGTTTTTGGGGAATATTAATTTTGAATATTTGAGATTTTACGGACTTGGAAATTTTTTGATCGCGGTAATCATCAAACGATTCGTCTTTTAGCAAGCTAAATTTTCTTAATTCCTTGATTTCAAGTTTGTTTAAACCAACTTTTTTCAATTTAGGAAACCAAGTTTTCGCGATATCAACTAACCACACGAGGTATAATCTTCGTATGTAAGCTCGAATTGCTTTAAGACCGTCATCTGATCGAGTGTCTAATTTCTTTTCTCTGATGATGTCATCAAATCGCTCCTCAGCTTCTAACGATTTTTTCTGGATATATTTAACAAACGTGCGTTTTTTAGATATTTTATCTGCATGGGTAATTAAACCATCGAGAGACGCCACAAATTCCATTTTCAGATGATAACTAGCGCTCGTCCCAGGAGTTTTGGGTTGTTTCAAGCGGAGGACGATTGGTTTAAGGAGTTCAAGATCCTTAATGTTGAAATTTTCTTTTTGACTTGAAATTGCTTCGAGTTCAGAGAACTCGTACATTGCACAGACGAAAGCCATTTCTGAACGAATTGCTCGAAGATTGATGTACCATTTGTCAGTCAATAGGCCAATCCCTTCTAGACGGAGGTTTTTTAGCGTTTGTAACAATTTTAT
>JACZSS010000099.1 GCA_022574115.1 Candidatus Heimdallarchaeota archaeon
TTAATCGGAATAAGTAGTGGAACAACCCATCCCAGCAGCATAAGTATCATTGCGAATAGTCCTGCAAGGAGCCTACTAGTCAAAAATTGGGTCCTTGAAATCGGTAACGAATGTATTATCTCCCCCGTATTGTCGGATAATGATTGAGCAATCACTTTCGCTCCTGTTAATGTGGCTGCAATGGCGAATAGCAGGACCATGGTCGACACGGTCAAAGCCATCCAAAGCGCCAATCCAGGAGACTCTCCTCCTATGTCGCCAACAAAAGCTTGGAAAACTGGTTCATCCAGTAAATCCAATATCGTTTGCATCCCATCCAATCCCGGATATGTTGCCATGTACATGAAAGACAATGATATCGAAGTAATAATCCATGACAAATACCATCCTCGATTGGACCGTAGTTCATTTCTAAAAATAGCAACTTGGGCATTCATTTGTTAAATATCTCCTACTGATACAAGTCAAGGAAATACTCTTCCAGACTTGGTTCAGGCAAGGTGAAATCCTCAATGACGGATTCATCGAGTTTTTTGACAAAGGATAAGACTGGTTCATCAAAAAAAAGTGTAAATCTATCCAAAATCTGAGGCCCTATCTGTGCATTCAGATCAGTTGCGACATCGTTTATATTTTGACCATCTGTTAATTTAACTATGACTTTTTTGCGAAGATTCGACAAAAGATCCGTAATTTTACCTGTACTAACAATTGAGCCATCTTTAATGACTGACACAGAGTCACAAATATCTTGGACATCAGCTAGAATGTGGGATGAGATGAATACCGTATTTCCTTGATTCACATATTCCATCAAATATCCATTAAATTCTTCTTGCATCAGTGGATCGAGACCAGTTGTTGGTTCATCAGCAATCAGCAAGGGGGGATTGTGCATTAAAGCCTGGACAATAGCCACCTTTTGTTTGTTTCCTCGACTCAATTCTTTAGTTTTTCTTGTTTCATCTAACTTCATTAATTGGACCAATTCTTGCCTGAATTTACCTTTACCTCTTAGAGCTTCAATGTAATCCAAATATTCTTTGACTGTATAATGAGAATATAGTTCAAAATCCGAGGGGAGATAACCAATCAACTTTCTCGCTTCAATTGTTTCAGCTGGATATCCAAATAATTCAGCAGATCCCGAGGTTTCTTGCATTAAACCTACTAGGATTCTGATCGTAGTCGTTTTACCTGCACCATTAGGTCCTAAAAACCCATGAATGGTTCCAGTTGTAACACGAAGATCGATATTCTCGATTCCACGATGTGGTCCATAATACTTTGTTAAATTTTTAACGACAACTGCATCACTGTTAATTGGGGGATTTTGGGCTTCCATGACTAATTTTTTGGATTTTATTTTTAAATTCTTAGGTATAATGCGTAATTCGACTCAATTTGTAGGAATTAGAATTCACCTAGTTCAAAATTGTGCTATTGTGTCAAAATTTCTGTTAAAAATGTATCATTTCATTATTATTCCAATTAATGTGGGATATATCCGAATGATAAAATATTGATTAGAAATTCATATTATTTAAGATATTCATTGTACTAAAAATTTATCCTCTGGTGTAGTTTATTAAAAATAATTGAACACCCCTAATATCAAAATATGGCCGTGACTGGCTTCGAAACGCGATGAATCCTGTATCCTATTGCAGATAGTCATTGAAAACCAATTGTTCATTTCATACATATTATTAAATTACCTAATTAATTCAACTCATGAGTCTAAGGAATCAGGCCAATAAAATTTCCGATAATGTTTGGGAGATCCCTACATCAGTTAGAAAGGACATGAATGTTCCTGTTCATATTTACTCCAATGATAATCTCTTTGCATCTTTGGATGACGGCGTCATCAAACAGAGCATGAACGTCTCATCGCTACCTGGTCTAGTTCAAAAAGTCAATGTCATGCCAGATGCTCACTGGGGATATGGTTTTCCGATTGGTGGAGTTGCGGCGATGGATATAGAAGAAGGTGTAATATCCCCGGGAGGAATTGGTTTTGATATAAACTGCGGAATGAGGCTAATTCAGACCAATCTGACTATCGAAGTTGTCCAACCACGACTCAAAGAGCTCGTAAATGAATTATTTAAGGCGGTTCCAACTGGTGTAGGTCGTAAAGGTCCCCTCCCACTTACTCACACTCAAATGCACGGAGTAATGAAAGACGGGATTGATTGGGTCATCGAGAATGATCTTGGATGGGCGGAAGACAAAAAATTCATGGAAGAGCAGGGTAAGATTGAAGGAGCTAAACCTGAATTAATTTCTCAAAAGGCACGAGGACGGGGTCAGAATCAGTTAGGTACACTAGGTAGTGGTAATCATTTTCTGGAAATCCAAGTGGTTAAAGAGGGGAATATTTACGATAAGGAAGCCGCTAATGCTTTTGGAATTAACAAGAATAATCAAATTGTTATCATGGTTCATTG
Organism: Candidatus Heimdallarchaeota archaeon; assembly: GCA_022574115.1. Classification (GTDB taxonomy): domain Archaea; phylum Asgardarchaeota; class Heimdallarchaeia; order Heimdallarchaeales; family Kariarchaeaceae; genus LC-2. The sequence goes on from JACZSS010000099.1 coordinate 2,454, forward strand.
TGGATCTCGAGGATTTGGACATCAGGTGGCATCAGAACACCTCAATCTATTTTTGGATATCATGCCGAAATATGGAATTAAAATCCTCGATAAAGAATTAGCTGCTGCCCCAATCAAATCAAGAGAAGGTGAAAATTATTTTGCCTCAATGGCATGCGCTGCGAATCTTGCCTTCGTCAATCGAGCTATCATTATGGAAAACACCCGCAAAGTTTTTTCAAGAATATTCAAACAAGATCCAGAAGATTTAGGGATGAATTTAACATATGATGTTTGTCATAATATTGCAAAATTCGAGACACATAAGATTGACGGTGAGACTCGAGAAGTCCTGATCCACAGGAAAGGTGCCACCCGGTCTTTCGCTCCAAATCATTCGGATTTAGCAGAAAAGTACAAGCCCCATGGACAACCAGTAATTATCGGTGGATCCATGGAAACTGGATCATATATTTTGGCAGGAACTGAGTCATCCATGACCCAGGCTTTTGGTTCATCGCCCCATGGATCAGGTCGTACTATGAGTCGTTCGAAAGCTAAAAAACAGATAGATGGAAAAACCCTTCAGCAAAATATGTTGAAAAAAGGTATATATGTCAAAGGTGCTTCGTTAAGAGGACTAGCTGAAGAAGCTGGTCTTGCCTACAAAGATCTTGATGATGTGGTAAAGGCAGCTCAAGGAGGTGGCCTATCAAGGCCAATAGTAAAACTGTTGCCAATTGGCAACATCAAGGGTTAGGATTTTTCGCTTACAATGGGACCTTCGGAAATAACTTAAATTATCCATGAAGAAAATATCGACATTGTTCTTTGGATAAATCGATGTTCTATTATCGACCGATTAGAATGACGTGTGAAACCCGAATACGTTCAATCAATTAATGTACATAAAGATTAGATATTTAACGAATTGATACAAATGAGAACTAATCTTCACGGTTAACTGTATATTTTAATAAATTGAAAAAGAATTACTACACCATGGGATTTGGGTTCTTTGGATACATGATCATCTTAATGGCTCTAGTTTCGTGGATCCCATCATTTATACTAATCCGTAATTTTTTCAGAACAATAATCTTTGATTTTTTAATTTTTGGGCTGTTTTATTTCTTTTCCTCCTTATGGTTAGCACTTGTTTTGAGCGAGTACGCTTTTTTTCATCACTTGATAAGTGTTGAATTTAGCATTTTAAGCTGGTTTATGATCTTTATTCATGCAATCCGGATTGGATGGAATACACCTCCAAAATTTCTAGTTTTTATTATAAGCTCATATTTTGGCTTCGAGTTGGTTCTAAATGTGGTTATCTATTACGATTTTGTTGCAATGAGCCTCATTTATTCATAAATACTCCTTAATATATTCAGAATTTTGACAATGTCGATCGGTGTTTATGCATATTTGCGAGTCAAATTTGTTCACAAAACGCCTGAAATAGAGCGTACTCGTTATTTGTTCATAATTGCAGGCATATTTAGTTTAACTACTCTCGTTCATGGCATTCTCAGAACGTTTACTTCTCTCCCATATGTGATACTCGTAATAGGATATTTAGTCGTCCTTCTTGGTTACCTCATTACGGGATATATCATGCTTAAGCACCCAGAACTTGTATTAATAACATATCATCAAATATTGAGATCATACAGGTTGTACGAAGAGGTAATTTTCAACAAGGAGAAATTTGAAAACTATTCATCGCTTGTATCAGTTGTTGCTTACCTTGAAAGCATTCCAAAATCCCTTTTATTAGGTATTACAGATTGATTACAACGTGTCTCGATCAATCGATGATCACCTTAAATCCGAAGTACGTATTAGGTATCTAATGTGTCTTACAAGATTAAAAAATTTTGATTAGATTTTAAGCGTCGAACTGCTTAAACTAGCACATTCTTTGAAATGGATAATCGTTCCATAATGCCACTAATTTTGCTGATCCATTTATCCGATACTAACGATCCAGAGGCCTAATAATTGATCTAACATCGAATTATGTTACGATTATTCCAGATTACATTTAAGCTTCCAGAAATGCTAAATATTTACATCTCTGGTAATTCGGACCTTAAGTTAGTCAAAAGTAGCTAGGATCATCGAGTCATCATTTTTCGCTCCATTATCGAATCGATCAATGATTTTTTTCATCTATCGATTGATCAAATATCTCTGAAGGCAGGCTTTGCATATAATCTATTAAGGCTTGTTTGGGAAAACGGATATCATAACTTTTGAATGATGAGCTCTTAATCCGTTTGTATAATTTGTTTGCTCTCAAAACTTGAGTATGAGAAATCAACAAACCTTCAGGGATCGAAATTGCGATGTAGCTCATAAGAATTAGGCCAATCAAAATTATAAGAATGAGAGGTTGATAATTTGGGATCCATGGTAACTGACCAACCTGATAAACCAAATACAGAATTCCAGAAGATATCCATAATTTTCTTGCCTTTCCAATTTTTGGCGATTGTTGTATAGGGATTATTTTCACGTAGACGTATAGTAACAAGAGAATCGAAAAAATACTATTTAGCGTTATTAGTAGATAGTACGAGGTTGAAAATAATACAGATTCCTCACTTAATTTGATCCCAGCCCCATTAGGATGATAAGTTGATGGACTGTGCGGGATGTCAAATATAAACAGCGTTGTATAACTTGGTTGTTGGAATTTTTCCCAAAATAAAATTAATAGCGTCATGAATAAGAACCAAATGACGACGATATACCACAGCAATCTAGGTGGTCTTTCCCAATGTATCCTGATTGCATAGAGAAATATGAAAAAATCCATAAGAAAAAAAGTGTAAAACTGTATCTGGTAAATTATTAATGAGTCTGTATGTTTAGCCACAACATCAAACGTTATCCCAATGGCTCCCCATCCAAAAAATCCTGCAAATATCAAATAATCTACAATTCTAGTGGCCCGGTATTGTAGGGAAAGAATAACGATTGGAATTATTGCAAGAATGCTTAAGATCAGATTTAAATATTCAGCTGGATCCAGAATCACTAAACATTTCCCATCTTAGAGCAAATATTTAATTATGTTTTGTTGCAGTAAATAGTCGTCATAATCTCCAAATCAAATATCTAGGTTTGACGGTGCCCAATTTTGTCAAGCATTTGATTTACCACCATCCACCTACTACCTCAAACGCAGTCTCTACAAACGACAAGGTGTCTGGGGAATTGTTCTCAAAAAACCTGGACCCAAGCTTAGTTCTAGAATGGAACCAGTTCTCAAACGGAGAGTCGACGAATTGCACCATCTCCAACTCCCGGTGAGCAGAATTAGTGAAATGATTACTGGTCAGACATTGAACAAAAAACAGATAGTGTAATCATGTTATAGTAATAAATGAAGACTACGTATGGTTGTAAGTTTTCAAAATCGGGTAAATGTAAATATACAGCTTGGTGGTGTTTTGTTCTGGTTAATCAGGTCATTTGTAATGCGCATTATCAGCCAATTACGCAATTCGAATAATAATTTATTAAACCTGAAGTGGTTTAATCAATTAATGTCCTTAAACATTAGATATTTAATTAAAATGAGAACAAACCTTTACCGATTCTGTTGTTACATTTAAGCAAAAAGTGTGTCGGTCAGTTAAAAAATTCCCGTAAGGCAGCTTCAAGTTCTTTTAATAAGACAGAAATATCTGTAAACTTCGAAGGTTTAGTAAGTGCCCTCTTTAGCTGGTCTGGTATCTCAATATCCTTGTCTAACAAGTCTCTAATTTCGTCTAAAAATTTGCTTGGATGGGCAGTGGCGACTATTATTGCATTGTCTACATGTATATTTTCCCAAGCGAAGACTGCTGTTGCGGTGTGAGGACAACAAATGTAATTCCATTCTTTGTCTACTTTTTGAATAATTGCTCTAATCTGTCGATTGGACACTGAAATCGCTCGAATTGATTCCTCAATATCGGGTCCGAATTGATCTAGTAAAAACAGATAACGCTCCATGTTGCTGGGACCTCCTACATCCATTGAATTTGCAATGGTTGTGATGGATGGTGCCGATTTGAACTGCTTTGTGTCAAAATAGTCCGGGATTACACGATTTTCATTAGTTGAAATGATAATGTCATTTATTGGAAATCCCATCTTTTTTACTAATATACATGCGAGAACATTGCCCATATTACCTGTTGGTACGATAAAACTCGGGATCTTCGATCTCATTTTTAAATATTTCATACAAGAGAATGCATAGTAGACCATTTGAGGGAGTAATCGGCCAATGTTGATGCTGTTAGCCGAGGTTAAACTAAATTCTGAAGATAATTTTTGGTCAGAAAACGCTTCTTTTACCAGTGATTGACAATCATCGAAATCTCCGTTCACTCGAAGCGAAAGTATATTATTATCCCAGGTAATTAATTGCTTTTCTTGGAATGATGAAATTTTGTCTTTAGGGTAAAGAATTACACCAGTCAGATTTTTCACATTGTGTAAAGCAGAGGCAACCGCGCTGCCAGTATCACCGGATGTTGCAACAAGAATAGTTAAGGGTCTACCAAGTCGAGAAAAACACGCTGCAAGGAACCGTGCCCCGAAATCTTTGAATGCTCCTGTAGGGCCATGAAATAACTCCAGGAAGACAAAATCTGTACCTACCTCATTAAGTGGAATTGTAAAATCTAAAGTTTCTTTACAAATATCAAAAAGTGACTCCATTAAGGGATCACTATCAAAAAAAGGTTTTAGAAACTTATGAGCAAAATTATGTATCAGATCAATTTGCAAAAATTCTTTATAATTAACTTCAGGTATGCTCTCAGGAAAGAATAATCCACCATCTGGTGCCAATCCTGATCTGATTGCATCAGTTAATGAGAATTTCAAATTTGGATTTCTGGTACTCTGATACTTCATTTGTAACCCTCAAACTTCAAATGTTATAAGCTCCTTTTTTTGATACTTCACTAATCCAGATCTGAAGCTCGAACTCCAATCCTTTAATTGACTGATATTTTTCCTTTAAACGCTCTGCTTGCTCTTGCGTTTCCGTTAACGCAAACATAGTGGGACCTGCACCAGAGATGCCAAAGCCAATCACTTTTAATGAGTTTGCTATCTGCTTAAATTGAGCGAAATGTGGAATTAAAGCAGACCTTTGTGGTTCAATAATGATATCAACAAGAGAGCTTTGCATGAGTTCTAAGTCATTAGTAAAACAACTAACAAGAAAACCTGACAAATACATTGACTGCATAACATGCTTGTCCAAATCAATTTCTTTTTTGACAATCTTTCTCGCATTTTTTGTTTCAATTATTATATTGGGATAAATTAAGACACAATATAACCTTGGGAACGGCAACTCGATTACTTTAACATTCTCTATTTTTGGTAGCCCCTGCGTAATATTTTCGGATGTTGAAGATTTAATCTTTATTGAGCATAGATTAAGACCCCCAAACAATGCCGCAGTTACGTTATCTCCATGGTAAGCTTTACTGGCTACTGACTCTCCATAAATTGCATATTTCACTAATTCATATT
>JACZSS010000100.1 GCA_022574115.1 Candidatus Heimdallarchaeota archaeon
TCCCGGTCCTTAATTGGCGAGGCGGTAGCCGGTAACCCAACAGAGATGGCGACGGATATCAAGATGATAGCAGATAGACGTTTACTAAACAACTAAAGTAATTACGTCTTCATCTAATATATAATTTGTTTAAACTAGGAAATTCAATAAAGTTATTTGTTTGCACAAGCGAATTTAATAAATGAGGTGTCATTGAGAAAATTATATGATTTCACGAGCTATGTGTGTATTTTGTTCATCGAGCAATCGTTTATCAGATATCTATTATGATATGGGAGTAAACCTCGGTAAAGAATTGGGCGAGAGGGGTTACACCTTAGTTTGGGGTGGTTCAAACGTCGGAATAATGGGTAGAATAGCTCAAAGTGCCAAAAATCATGGTTCAAAGTTGATCGGAATTATTCCTCAGGCCATTTATGATAAGGGATTAGCTTTTCTAGACGCAGATGAAATTGTTATCACTACGGATCTACGGGAGAGAAAAGCTAAAATGGAAGAAAAATCAGATTCGTTCGTGGCTTTACCAGGAGGATTTGGAACTCTGGAAGAAATTATTGAGATTGTAACTTTAAATCAACTCAAACTAGTGAATAAACCAATTGCCTTTCTGAATACAGATGGTTATTTTGATAAACTATTCGACTTTGTAAGTCATTCCATTTCCCAGAATTTCGTTAAAGAATCAATGGATTCGCTGTTTTTGGTGACTGAAGACATTAATGAAATCTTTGATTACATCGAGAACTTTGACTATTCCGCTATCAAGAGGCGAGAAACTAAATGGTAGAAGCAAATCCTGAATCACTAAAGTAGATTAGTCAATGCTATTATTGGATCAATTAATCTTTTTCACTCTATTCTTCTCTCATTACGATCTATAACCTAGCCTTGAGTGTATTTCACACCATAAGTTCCTCTCGGATTGGTCCAAGATATGCTCCCCTGATCACACATGATGTCGCAGGTGCCACATTCGACACAGTCTTCGTATTGAAAAACCATCTTATCATCGTAAAATGTGAAGCATTTGGTTGGACAACCAGCGATACATAGATGATGGGGACATTTGCTACATATATCGGGATCTACGACGATATGCGCATGCTCGTGGGCATCAGTCACCCATGAAGTAATACCCAGCTTATTTTTGATATCAAAATTTTTGAGTAAATTGACAGATTGAGTCACTGAGCTAATATATTTTACCTCCAGTCACGCTTAATTTTTTTAATGTGCCTCCATTAATATTATTATCTTTGTTTGAGTACTAAATTGAAACAGGAAATACTTGCAATGAAAAGTTACTAGTTTTTCCAGTAATATGGCCTATGTTCTGTTGGGATTTTGATGACTTAATATTAGCCAAAGAAAACTCGACCTTATTGGAAATCGATGAATCAAAATACATGAATTATGTCCGAATAATTGCTCCTTGGTTATTTTTTCTGTCATTTTATAGGGGTCTTGTAGCCTTTTTCACAGGGTTTGCTATCAATCATATCCCAAACCTGTTGGCTCTAGCTCTCAGCTTTTTACCCCCGTTAATGCTTTTTATTCCTGCATTTAGACGCATTGAGAAACCTCTTTTGATCACATCGTTAAGTTGGCTATCTGCGATAACCATCCCGAATATTTGGGTCAAGATGATCTCGGCATTTATTGGGTTGTCGTTTTCATTCGTGTCTATTTTCCAGAGCCAAAAAATTGTTGCCAACAAGGGTTATATTTTCCTATTTCTTTATCCATTGGATTTACTTATCCGGACTCCTAATTTGGGCCAGGATTTGATTGTGCATGTCAATCCGTTCAGTTTAGTCTTTGGGTTTACCTTAGTTTTAAATTTGATCTATTTTGAATTTAAAATACAAGCTACCCCAAAAAAATTACGAGATATGGGAAAAACAGGACCACCAAGAGTCGAATATTTATTCCATCATATTGCATGGATATTTCTCTTTCTGCTAGTTTTAGTCTTTCTGATCGACTTTGGCGCAGCTGGTTCGCTAGTAATTAGTAGATTTGACAAAATCTCGACAGCTCATTTATTTGTTACATCTGGCTTCATTGTTTCTGGATGGATCGCAACAAAGGTTCAATTTCCGAATAAATTTATTCTTCCAAGTTTTGGTATTCTCCTCGGCGGATCAGCTTACCTTTATCCGTGGTATAATTTTGCTATTTTAAGCTGGTTCATAGGAATTATTGTGCTTCAGGTAATGACTTCTGTTTTACTCCTCTTTGCATCAAATTCTATTGCCAATAATTTTACTGGATTAATAGTGGCATATTACTTTATGTCAATTTTGATGTTTTACGGTCTACTGACAGAATCCTATCTTCTGATACCCTTGACTGCTGTTTTAGTTGGTATAGCTCTGCTATTCCTACCATCAAGGCTTTTTGAGAAAATTACTATACCCTCACCTCGATTTAGTTATCGAACTAAACTGGCTACCATGATCCTAGTTCTGATTATTTTTTCTTCAACACTACTGAATTATGACAGGCAACTGGAAACTATCCCCCGAAACGATAATTTGAGACTAATCACCTATAATCTTCACTTCGGTGTGGATGAGAATGGACTTGATAATAGCCGAAAAATCTTCGAAGAAATCGCCCTGTTGCAACCATCTATCATTGTCTTCCAAGAGATCACGCTGGCTTCAATAACAAATGGGTATGGTGATATGTATTCCAATCTAAAATCTGGAATGAATGAGATGGGGTATGCGTACAGTTATCTTAGCTCGGGCGGTAAGTTTCAAGGACGAAATCTCTTATTTTCCATTTATCCAATTTTAGAATCGACCACTCATCAGTTGTTGCCACGCGTCATCTATGAGCGAACTGTCTTGGAGGTGATGATTAATTATCAAGGAGCAGAAATACAAATTTTTACGACTCACCTCACTCATATTGACACCGATGAATCTTCAACTGAACGTTTAGCACAAATTGATAATTTAATAGACATAATCAAATTAAATGACAAGGGACTTCCACTAGCCCTGCTTGGAGACTTTAATGCCGAACCTCAATGGGAGGAAATTATAAGAATAAGAGCAATATTAAGCGATGCTTGGAGCTTAACAAATCCCACTAACCCTGAATTTACGTGGCCAAACGCTGATCCACAACAACAGATCGATTATATTTTCATAAATTCTCTATTCCAAGCATTAGTTTGCTTTACGCATGCATCAGACACTTCGGATCACCGAGCTGTAGTTTGTGATGTTGACATTGTAAAGTAATATTGAAAACCAAACGTAGATCCTACAGATGACGTGCTCTCAATCCATCTCTCATCAGAGTAAATAATCCCGCTCCTGACTCCTTCATATTCTTAAGCAAGATTTTCATCATATTGTCCTTTGGGTCCCCAGTTTCCGTGAGATAATTGCGAAATCCATCGTTAATTCCTTTCGGATAAACCTTAAATAATCTTGGATTCTTAGTCATCTTTTTGACATTCTTGAGTTTCTTGAAATCTTTCATAACATATGAGTTGTTCAATGCTTTGTCGTAGGATTTCAAACTTTTGGCAGTGTAGTCACCGTTTTGTTTTGCCTCAATCGCTGTATCAGCTGCGAGTAAACCACTTTTGATCCCATAATTCATACCTTGGATCATTATGCCATTGGAAAATACAAACCCAGCCGCATCTCCTATGACCATAAATCCATCACCGGATGGAGCTGGGAATTTTTTGTAGTCCATTTCAGGAATTAACTTAGCCCCATATTCTATTGATTCACCACCTTTCAGTAGTCGTGCTATGTATGGGTGATTCTTGAAGTGCTCAATGATTTCATACACCCGATCCTTGGTCCGCATCGAGTCTAAATGTACAACACATCCAATACTGAGTGAAGCTTTATTTGTATAGAAGAAGCCACCAGCCAGGACATCTGAATCTGGGATGTTTCCCATGATGAATTCACCAGCTAAGCCCTGATTACCTTCAAGTAAAAATCGTTCTTCTAGGATTTTCTGATCGAGTTTAATTACTTCTTTCAAACCAATTGCCATGTCACGGTAGTCATATCTATCCTCTGCTCCTCGATAGGTCATCCCATGCTTAAGCAGCAAGCGTGGATTTGCTCCTTCAGCAATAATCACAATCGGCGCTGTTAGTATTTCGTCTTCTTGCTTAACACCTACAACAGCTCCATTCTCAAATGCTAACTCATCAACAGTAATACCTGATAAAACTACCACTCCAGCTTTTTCTGCTTGTTGTGCCAGCCACTCATCAAATTTCGCTCGCAGGAGGGCAACACCTGGATACGGTTTGTTATTCCAAGAATCAAAGTGGAAATCTAACACTGTAGCATCTGATTCGGACAAAAATCCCACTTTCTTATTAATTATATACCTCTCAATAGGGGCTTCTTCCTGCCAGTTTGGAATGATTTCTTCAAGATCGTTACCCCATAAAACTCCGCCAGATAAGTTTTTAGAGCCAATTGGCATGCCTCTATCTATCAGAACCGTCTTTATCCCATTTTGTGCCAGTTTAATTGCGCAACTAGACCCTGCAACCCCAGCTCCGATGATAATTACATCTGGCTTCATAGAATTTAGAATCCCATTTGTAGCGCGATCCTTTACTTATTTATCTTCAATGAAATGTTAACACGTATTATTTGATTTTAAAATACAAATCAATCAGTGAAGAGTCTAATCAATTGTGATAAATTGATTAATTATAGAATTAAGGTTTGTCATTATTCAGACAGTGTCTAATCTATGGTCGATTTTGGACCTTATACTCGAAAACTATTCATGTAGCCAATAAATATGGTTTTGAGGGAGTAACGCCGTCATAATGCTAAACTCACCGATAATAAAAGATATAATATCGAAATTGCGTATAATGAAGCTATTTCAAATTTATAATTTGTATTGTATAAGATCAGAATTGTAAGAATTAACAAAAATAGAATCTGAAAGATAATTTGAAACAGATAAACTGTCTCGGCCGCAAGTAATATTGGGAAAAAGTTGCTCAGAAGATAAAGCATGTACAAGATGGTTAAATTTGCAGAATAAGTTAATCCTAGCTTAACAATGAACATAGGGGTCACACTGCTCGTTAATTTGAAGAAACCAAATATTATAGTAGTAATACCGATGTATATGATGAGATTAACCAAAAATATTTCAGTAGCAGAAAATTCATTTGATTTTGGTATTAGAAAAGGACCCAAGATTATAGTTCTCAAATCCCTAAGTAAGAACAAAAATATGATGTTCAGTACAGATAAAACGAAATTTGCCTGTGGTGTTTTCTCAATAAATGCAAATATTGGATAGGTGTATTCAGTCAGGACAGAAACTTTTTCTATTTTGAGCTGGCCCTGAACAGTATCGAGAAACCAAATGCAAAGAGTTTTCCCTTCGTCTGAAAGTCGATAAGCATTATCTTTGTCTTTGACAAGCAACTTTCCCAATAGCTTTAGATGATGATATATACCCCCTGTTGAGGTTCCCCATTGATTCGACATTAGCGTGAAGGTTATTTTTCCTTGATAATAACACTCTTTTAGAATTCTTCGTCTCAGTGGATGTGATAAAATATTGAAAATTTTATCATCATCAAAATCGAAAGGGACGGCTTGATTCTTAGATGAGATATACTTCACTTTTATAGGAAATAATAAACAGTATCTCTTGTGTGTGTAATAAATCGTAATTTTCAAGTATCTAGGTTCAGTGGATTATTATTTTCTGCGCAAACGTAATAACAGGCTAGGAATTATTAGAAAAGCAATCGTTGCGATCAACGTTGACGATATTTGCACCGCAGGCGAGAAAGAGTCTAAAACTAGTGGATTTTGAGAAGATAATAGGTCATTAATCATCCCATCAGGTGAATTACTAGTAAAATTTGGATTTCCTTGATCATTGGTTGCTGTTATCTGATCATCTGAACCTGATATGGAAACTGGATTTGTGGGATTTGAAAGTCCTGAGGTTCGGATGCCGAGTGTAGGGTCATGAACTAGATTGCCAGAAAAATGTCCATAGGTCAAATATATTTTTGGATCAGTATCTTCATCACCTATAGACAACCCTACTGGAATTGTTTCGCCGTTTGTTTGTGCAGTATTTTCGACGTTGAAAAATCCATTACCGAATACAATTTCATTCCCGTTTTGAATCACTGGATCGTTTGATCCAATCTTAAAGGCCAATACTAGAAAGCCTTCTGTATCCTGGAATTCATAATTGTCAATGAGGACGTCAAATTTTAGTTGAAAGTCTGTTTCAATATAGAGATGATTCCTAAATTGAATTTTCCAATCAATATCGCTTGGGCCATCTGTGGATGTGATGTTGAAATGTAATCCAATCAATTCACTATTTTCTTCTTCCAGAGTAAAATCTGAAAAATCCCATCTAAAGGGTGATAACGTTTCTATTGTTCCTCCCAGCTTCTTATCCTCGGTTTGATCATAAGCACCTAATGTCCCATTTTCTAGATTGTCTTCTATTTCAAAGATCTCGCTAAATTGTAATTTATAGACATTTTCACTTTGATCAGTTTCCCAAAAATTAAATTTAGGAACGTTTTCACCTCCAGTTATATTGACTGTCAGGCTATCAGTAATAATTGTAGCTTGATTATCACTTATCTCAACCGATATGTCTGCTTGTAATAACTTGGTTTGAGCCTGCGAACTAAGCAAAACAGTGAGTAGTAATAGGGTGATAGTCAATTGTTTCATCTTAACCTCAAATAACCCTAAGTAGAATTACATTCCTCTTAATAAAAGAATTCTCCTACTGAGTAATAGAACTCGACTTTCTAGGTCTTCTTCACCAAGTTTGATATTTATTCCGGAAATAATATGCCACCGAAATTTGGTAATTTGGCATTGTTTTTTCTTCACAAACTGATTAAATACAAAACACTACTTGGAAATTATTGATATGCAGTCTAATTTATGTCCAATTTTGGACCTCATAATTGAGAACTGATTTTTCGATCTTAGTGTACAGCCCTCATTCAAGTTTGAGGCTTTTGCAATAAGTTTTCTAGACTCCGCTAGTCACATGTAAAAATGAGTTGTAAACTGAGACGATTCATGGAACTATCGAGAATCGGATAAATAGACGAAACGTAAAAATCCAATTTATAATTGTTGACAACAATCGTAAATTATTGAACAACCTTATGAGAATTAAAATCACCAAAAAGTATAAATTTTGGATCTTTGCATTTTCCATAATTAATCTCATTTATGGGTCAGCGAGCATTGGGTCGTTCTATAATCAAAGTATTAGCGAAAATCTACCCTCTGATTCAGATATTTATCAAGTACCAGACTCTCAATTGATTACTCATCAATCTTCTTCTACGATTAAAAATTACCGGCAATCTTTTCCAACATTCTCATGGTATGATGCGAAAACAAATGGTGTAAATTTAGGACTTCAAGGGCTTGATGTAGATACATCCGTCTCTCTCCCCTTTGAATTCGATTTTTATGGTCAAACCTTTGATACACTTAATATAAATTCTCACGGTTGGATGTCGTTTGTTGATTTCCCTCCAAACACATATGAAGGTCCCAAAACATATGAAAATCCGACACTCCCTACTAATGTCTATTCCTACGTAATAGCACCGTTTTGGAACGAACTTTTTGCTGAAAATAATATCTACTTCTGGGACATGGGAACGGCAGTCGTTATTGAATTTAATAATTATTCCTACATTGGACCGGCTGATAGCGATCTACCATTGGCGGGCACTTTTGAGCTAATTTTGTATGATGATGGTAACATCGTCTTTCAATACCAAACAATTTATATCGATGGAAGGATAGGGACAGCCTATACTGATTGCTATGGAGATGTGGATAGGTATGGCGGATTTTGCTATTCTACTGTTGGTTTAAATCTAGGTATCGATCTGGAATATTATAGCGAATATAATCTTGATTCTAATAGGACTTCATTT
>JACZSS010000101.1 GCA_022574115.1 Candidatus Heimdallarchaeota archaeon
TTGGCCGGACCTCTGGTCAGCATTATCGTGGCGACCCACAATCAGGCCGAGTATCTGCCCCAGTGTCTGGAAAGTCTCTTTGACCAAACGATGCCACGCTCGAGCTACGAGATTGTTTTAGTTAACGACGGAGATGTCAGCGTTAAAACAGGAGATGTCAAACTGGAGACCGGCGATGTAGTGGTATCACCGACGCAAATTGTGAACCTGAATGATATTTTCCAACTTCACGTTTGAATAGAGCAAAATTAAATTCAAGATTCGGGTCATTGTGATCTAATTCCTCCAGTATTTTTTTTCCCCAATTCAGGATAAAATCAATCCCATCTGTTAAATCAAACTGGTTCGAAGCTTCTAGCCAAACTCCCAATACTCCAATTTTGTCAAATTGAGACAAATGGGGTTTTGTCATCATTTCGTCAAGGTAAACCAGAACTTCATCTTTTCGACCAAGTCGAATCAAGGACCTAATCCAGACCATTTGCTCAGTCATATTTCTGCGCTTTGATAATATCAATCTGTCGTGGAGTAATTGGTATTCACCTTTATGAAATTGTAATGCCCATTCTCCACTAAGCAACCTATGTTATTGATACGGAATGCTGATATTTGAATTACTAGTCCACGGATTTATTTTATGCTTTAATTATTAGTTAAAAAATGAATGAGAGTTTTTCAAGTCCAGCCATCAGCGGGATCGCCACTGACCTGACTAGACATTCTAAATGCTAAAAGCAGCAATGGTACAAGTTTTATTAAGAGGGTTCCAAGTTTGTGTTTTATGTTCATTATTTTCACATTATGAGCTTAATCTCACGAGATTAGGCTTCCCACACTTATTATAAGTCTGTGTACTACTAGGATTTATAAAAGCTTCAACAGGTTTTGTCATAATTCTGAAATACAATTGAAATCAAAGGCAAATATCGTATCAGTCTTAGTTTCTGACGAAGGACTATTCTTCTTAGACTGGTTTGAAAGCGTTAACTGATAGTATCAGATTAACAGAATATTATTCGGTCGTTCGATAAAGGTTTTATATCAGCAAGACTATTATGAGTCAGTTTAAATCAAAATAAACGATTAAGGAGTTAAGATAAAAAATATTTGATGACGAATTAGTAGAGAGCTGCTCAACATGCGGATTAGATATGGATTTATGTATATGCGAAGAAGTTGCTAAGACAGAAACCAGATTAAAGGTAGAGTTACAAAGACGTAAGTTTGGTAAACCATACACTGTAATTCGAGGATTAGATCCTAAAGAATTTAACCTCAAAGAGATGGCTGTTATCCTGAAAACGAAACTGGCTTGCGGTGGAACTGTGAAAGGTGACACCATTGAATTACAGGGTAATCATGAATACCGAATTATCCCGTTATTGGAGAAAATGGGATTTGAAAGCGATTCAATCGACGTGTTGAAACGATAACAATGCTTAACGAATCTCAATAAAGCACATTGAGATCACATTAGATTAACCAAATAACGAATCATTTGCGTGTAGTGGAACTTCCAGCTTTAGATATTAATTGATTCTCTTTAAGAAAAGATTGAAGTATATTCAGCTGGATTGTTCACAACTAACTGCTCTTATAGTGGTGTGAGCATTGAAGATAGGTGAAGTGGTTAACAGTTAAAGATCCTGACAAGTCAATTCTTAAGCTTTCTAACCAACTTACAAGATAGAAGGAGACGTTTAATATGACAAATTACAATTGCATAAAATGTGGACATACGATGAATCCCAATGAAATACTTTCTGGTTCACGAGTCAGATGTGTTCAATGTGGCTATAGAACACTAAAAAAATCCAGACCAGACGTTATTAGAAAAGTTAAAGCTAGATAGTTGCTGTTACAGCCAATAAATAATGTGGAAAGGTGAAATAGTAGATTTTAAATAGCTTTAAGAGAATGCTAGCTTGACGATACGTGGGTAATAAGCGAAAACCGAAGATCGAGAAATCCCCTCTCGCCTACTCAATGGATCGAGCAAATGAGCCCCACAAGGTGGTAAGATATGATGAACTTACCCTAGTTTCACATGGTTCTGTTCATAATACTAAACCCCAAGTACACGTTCAAGACAAAGATTTCGCACCAAAATTCTATGATTTTGAGAAAGGTGAGAAATTCAGACAACTTATCACGCCAGACAAAACTGAACTTTACCTAATTCTTGGGGCCGTCATAGCCACTTATTTTCTTGCGAGATGGATGAGACTTGATTTTGTACATCCAGCAACAATTATTTTTGTTGGGATCATTAGTTTTACATTTTTTTGCACCAGATGGGGGTACATGGGTGTTGGCCATTTTAACGCCAGAGTGAGACAACTCAGAGAAGAAGTTGTTAAAAGTGGTCGGCCTAAGATTGATTTCAAGATTTTTGGATTTGTTGCAAGTTTCCTCTTCATAATAGGTGGAACAGTCTTGCTGTACCTGTTCTATTAAATAGGCTATAGCTAATGTTACTCAAACGATCATACTAACAATTTTAACGAATCGCTTGTAATCGTCTTCCGTTGTCACTTTGATCTCGTTCGGAATTTTCGAAGTGAAATCTGATTTGGAAACAAACGCTGCAGGATTCAGTTCGAGATTCTTAAATTTCCCTCCCTGCCAAGGACCATCGATCCACAGTTTCATTCGAAAAGAACTTGTTTCCGTTTTTGATCGATCTGTGAAAAACTCTATTAGTCGAGACCTCTTAGACTGAGGAAGTTTCATTTTGGAACCTACCACAATCGATACGGTGAATCCGATTTCTTTCACAAATAATTTTACCTGTTCTAAATCAGTTGCAGACAAGAATAGGCCCATTGAATTGTGGGAATGTATCAAACCGACGAGTCGTTTTCCTTTTGTTCGACCATTTTTAATATGATAATACATAGATTCATTTCTCAAGCTTGCTCGTGTAGCATTATTTAACCAACTGTTAACCGCAACCTTGCTCACGACTTGTTTTTGTAATAAAATATCAGTTATCCTCAAGCTGTTTTCGTGATGCTGACCAAATAAGTCTGCGTACCATTCGTATCCTTGACTTAGATTCTCGAGCATTCTCGCAGTAAGAACAACTTTAGAATCGATAATCAGATTAGGGAATGTCACCACTGATCTTTTGATAATTGTCTTAAATACTGCTGATGACGATTCATTTCAAGTCGATCGATTAATCTGAAGTCAAATTTATCTGTTAATTTGTTTCAGCACTTTATTAATAATGCTGAATATTACGTTCGATACTGATACAGCCTGATTATAAACCAATGGTAAAACAACAAGTCACCGTATTTATTGATGGGGAAGAATTACCCCCATATCATGTCAATGAGAATTTATTAAACAACACCAATCTTGGCGAATTTTTGGAAAATATGCCATATCAAAATGCTATGCTCGTCAATGCAACTCAAGGAAAGAGAGTGGCGTTGAATGGACGAGAAGTAGAGGTACGAGATTGGTACACCACTACACTAGCTGGTGAGGAATGGACAATATGTGAGAAAACATCAATACATTTGTGGATGTGGAGACTGGATCAAGAGACGTCAAAAGCTGCGTGCCCCATATGATCAATGCAAACACATAGATGCATTGGTCAGAGATTTCATCCGTACCAATCAAATTGTTGCTGGTGATCAGGTATTTGGTCGAATTGCTCAGATAAACCGAATAACGGAAGCTGAATTTGATGGTTATCAACCGTTTAAAATAGCCCTGTGTACTTGGTCGGGGGACTCTACTATCTTATCATCATATAATTAAAATCCCTGCTGGATCAATTCCAATTAACATCCAAGATGAAAGAGGATATGAATATTGTGTGGGATATCTTAAAGACAAAGCCGCCTATATAGCGCTTAATGGGAGGGATTTCGACCGATTTAATCATACAGAATTTTTCAATGTAATTTCCAATCGAAGTTTCACTCCGAAAGAGAGTGAAATTATGTTACAGATGGAGGAACAGAGAAATAGAATGGAGAAAAATTTTGGACTGAATGTCACAAATGAAAGTTTCGTTTTTGATAGAGAATTCAACAATCAGGATAAAGCTCAATTGAACCTATTAGTTCGGAGTGGAACGATAGATGGGTATCAGTTGGTTGGGACATCAATTGTCTTAAAACTTTCAAATCGAGAAATCAGAATTAACAACCGGACAGCATGGAACGGAGATTATTTAGTTATTGTTGGTAAATTCCCAACATTCTCGATCATGGGTAAAAATATCCAGGGAAGTAATTACTATCAAGATAATACTACGCACCCCGATGTATCGTCAGATGGTCTGCCTTGTCTTTCGAGTTATAATGATTTATTAGTCCGCTCAATTCAAGATAGGCAATGGCTTATTTTTGCGACGGCTGTTGCAGATTTTTTGTCCCAATATAATCCTAGTAGTCCCTATATCCGAATTTCTGCCTAGACCTAAACCGCAAATCTCATTCAGGACCTGTAGTCTTGCGTTAGCTGAAAATTGAGTTTATGTATTACTTCGAATTTTTGATAAATTCTCCAAACTCTTTGGTCATCTCGTCCCATGAAACAATATCTAGCATAAATTCTCGGATAATTGTTCCAACATCCTGTATTGGGATTCTAACTTGTTTCATACTGTTACGTTCCCTTAATGTGACTGTATCATCCTCTAAACTGTCATAGTCATACGTAATGACCAAAGGAATACCGATTTCATCAGATCTTGCATACCGCTTGCCGATTTGCCCTGTTTGATCGTAGATCGCATCTATTCCTTGATCTTTTAGTTCCCAGAATAATTCTCGTGCACCCTCTGGTAAACCATCCTTTCTTTGAAGAGGTGCCACCACTACTTCCCACGGGGCGAGAGAATTTGGAAAATCAAACCAGGTCCAATCTCGATCTCCCTCCCGGTAACTGGCAAGGAGAATTGCATAGATTAATCGATCTACCCCAAATGATGGTTCAACCACATGTGGAATAATTTTCTTTCCATCTTCGCTTATATGTAATTTTGTTTTGGATTTTTCTTGATGTTTGCGTAAATCGTAATCTGTACGGTATGCCAATCCAACGCATTCCACTACTCCGAATGGAAATTCGATTTCTAAATCATAATTTGCCTTGCTATAATGAGCAGTTTCATGATCAAGTAGATGACGAAAGAAGAATTTCCCTTTTTTAATTCCAAGACTTTCAATAAATCCAGTTTCCATAGCTAGAAAATATCCCAGATATTGATTCACGATGAGACCAGAGTCTATTCCTTCTTTGATCGTGATAAATGTGGCCTTATCTCCTTTTTCTTGCGCTTCCTGGGATAAGAAATTAATCTCTGTATCTTGAAAATCATCCCATCGAGGGTGGGAATTCAAAAGGTCTGGATCGACAAACATCTCAAGTTCCATCTGCTGTAATTCTCGGAGTCTCACTAGAAAGTTTCTTGGAGAAATCTCATTGCGGTATGCTCTTCCGATTTGGGCTATCCCAAATGGCAATTTGGCGCGCATAGAGTGACTTACTCTTCTGAAGCTCAAAAATATATTCTGGGCAGTTTCAGGTCTTAAATATCCTATATTACCAGATGTCGATCCAATATTCGTCGAAAACATCATATTGAACTGTTTAGGGGGACTGAGGTCGTGCTTACAGTTTGGACATTTGATTCGGTTGTCTTGTATTACTTTCCACATATCATCCAATGACTGTCCCTCGACCTTAATTCCAACTTGCTCCAGAATTAAATGGTCGACGCGATACATACTTTTACAATTCTGACACTGTGTAAGTGGATCGTTAAATGAATCAAGATGGCCAGAGGCTTCAAACACCTTTTCTGGGAGAATAGTTGAACCTGAAATTTCATACACATTATCTTCAGATTTGATAAAAGTATCTCGCCATAGATCTATCATATTTTGACGTAACGCCTCTCCAACCGGTCCTAACTCGAAAAAACCAGCAGAACCACCATATATTTCAGCCGTTGGGAATACGATTCCTCGCTTTAGACAAACTTCTATTATCGTTTCCTGAAGGGTTTTTGATTTTCCTTTGGTCTTCTTTTTTGTCATTACACTCTAAGTCCACTCTGGCTTTCTCTTTAATAACTTTGAAGTTGTGTACGCTTTAGAAATTAAGTATAGGTATCTTACAATGTTGTCCTCACAATCTCATATCTGATAAAATTGTTTTGTCGTCTTTAGAATGACTTTGGAAAGATCATCTAGCTCTGAATCCATAACTTCACAAAGTTTTTTAGCTGCAATAGGAATATTTTTCGGTGTATTTTCTTTAATATCTGGAGATGGTGCGCAGAATGGGCTGTCTGTCTCAAGTACAATGTTTTCCAATCCAGCGCGTTTAGCTACTTTTCTTCTGTTCTTTCTTATGACAACATTGGTAGGAATCGAGATGAGATAACCTAAATCTAGGGATCGATTAACTTCTTCCAAATTACCTTCAAAGGAATGCAACAACACCGGTGTATGGGCAAATTTTTCCAGAACATCCAAACATCTAGATTCTGCCTTCCTGGAGTGGACGACTAATGGCAACTTATATTCAGTAGCTAGTTCTATGGCTGATTGAAATAATGACTCCTGTCTGAGTCTTTTACTGTCATCTTTAACCCAGTAATAATCTAGACCTACTTCACCAATCGCAACAATTTTAGTACCACGCTCAAGTACTTCACGTATCTGATCTGCATTTGTTAGTTCGTTTGCTAAAGTGGGTTGTAATCCAAGAGTCACACTTATGTCTGACAAAGATCCTGACTCTACAACTTGCTTAAATGATTGAGGATCCGACGAACAATTTACGATATGTGTGACTGAATTAGTCCTGGCGTCCTTAATTACTGATTTTATTTTGTTATTATCGAACCACGGTAGATGTAAATGACAGTGTGAATCGATGAATTCCATCTATATGACCATCCTGAAATCGAGTTGGATTGTAGTGCGAATTATTTTATTACTTTTAACCAACGTAAGATGGTCTCACCTAGTGCCTCAAATGCTGGCTCGACGTTTAACCCAGTTATAGCCGATGTGTCAAAATATTGGATATTAAATCCACGGGTCTCTGCATTTTTATTTAATTTAATCAATAAAGCGTCAATATCTTCCTGTGGAACGACCTCTTCTGCTGTATCTACAAGATCATATTTGTTTCCCAAGAGAATAGTTGGAATGTCACCACGACCACTATTCTTATTCATCTCCTTCAACCAGTTTTCTATATTGTCAAAGGATGATGGTCTAGTACGATCAAATACCATCAAGGAACCGAAGCATCCCTTATAGTACATCCCCCTTACATTGGAAAATGTAGCTT
The DNA here is from genome assembly GCA_022574115.1 of Candidatus Heimdallarchaeota archaeon. Taxonomy (GTDB): domain Archaea; phylum Asgardarchaeota; class Heimdallarchaeia; order Heimdallarchaeales; family Kariarchaeaceae; genus LC-2. The sequence goes on from JACZSS010000101.1 coordinate 7,336, forward strand.
GACCAGCTAAATCCCAAATTTGAAAAGTTGTTTGAAAAATTTTATCGTCGAATTTAAATGTTTTCTCGGTAGCAGCGAAATCGGCACCAATTGTCATCAAATGATCTTGTGTGAAACCTTGACCCAAGTAATTTCTGCGCAAATTTGTTTTTCCCACCGCTCCATCTCCCAACAATGTAATTTTCAGAAAATAATTTTGATCGCCACTTGCGCTCGCTTTGGTCCGAATTTCAGGTGGAGATTTCTCCTTTTTTTTCCAAAACAATGAAATATCCTAATTTCACTCAACTTCGCTTGGTTATAAAGAATTCGAGATTACTTCACTTTTTCGGTCAAATCAATTTTGAATTTAGCATGTAGATTGATCTAGTTAGTTCGGGAGGTGTTTTTGATACGTTTGAGAAAATATTTGCAACGAATTACGATAATTAATCGAGATTCACAATCATTTTGAATGGTTATTAACAACTAATTTTGACGGTAACAGCAATAATCATATTAGGCAAAACCCGATCACCATTAGTATAACTTAAATGATTTGTAAAGAATGTGGTGCGTTTTTAATCCGATTCCCTTGTCCATCATGTGGACA
>JACZSS010000102.1 GCA_022574115.1 Candidatus Heimdallarchaeota archaeon
GTTTCAAACTTATTAAACTTTGACACTTATGATCTTGTTAGTTGAGTTATCTTATACAGCCATCTTTGGTTGTTCTTGATTTTGTTGCATTACTGGATAACTTGGAATAACTCTGGATAATGCAAGATAAAGTAAACTGGCAGCTACTAAATCTATTACGAGTAGACCGATCGGTACCGAGATCATTCCCTGTGCTTCCACTAAGCTACCGAATAATGGAAGACAGATCACTGTCATGATCCCACTTATTGTCGGGATTAACGAATAAACTCCATTTCTGACATCAGAGGGGATCATATCAATCATTAATCGTTGGGACAGGGCATTGATAAATTGATTAGGAAGACTTACCTAGGATCTTTCGTGCATTGCTGTTGAATTGATTTCTTTGATAAATTCATCAATTTGGAATTGTCGAGTAAAAATAACTAATTTGCCCCGTTTAAGTTGTTTCAAACTCTTCACACTCATTAATTTTAGTTTCTTGAAGAAGTTTAACTTAAAATTTATCATGATTTTGATTAACTGATAAATTTCCAGAAACACTTCTTTAAGGTTCATGGTTTGATCCAAGCCATCTGCTTTAGTATATCCTTGAGTCAAGCTGAACCTGGTTTGGCGGGTGACTGTGCGGGTAATGATTCTCCAGACACCAATTAAGGTAGGCAAATTTAGTATAAGAATCAGATCTGCCCTGTTGAGTACTGCCAATCTCAGTTCTCCTAAATTCCCATCCAAAATCCACTTCTCAGCATCAATTTGAGCTAAAGCTGCTTGTTTAAAATGACTAAATGATTCACATTCATAATCTTTTGAGAGTTTATCAGTATGAATTAATTTATGCCCCAATTGATGAGATAGCTTCAAGGCAAATGTTGTTTTTCCTGATCCTGGATAACCCCATACTGCGATTCTAGTCAACTGAACCTTCTTACAAGTTATCAATCATTAAACTAAGTCTACTCTCACGAATTTTTGATTTCAGCCAATTTAAAGTAAAATATCCATCCGAGGATTGCAAATTAAGTAAATGGCACACCAACATTATAAGATAGAAAAAATGGCATCCCAAGACCACACGTTGCCTAACACATCATCTAAGTAACTTATCTGTGTAGAGCCCTATTGACATGAGGTCTTTTGATGATGCCTGAATGCCAGAGTTTGCACAATATTATCATCGATAGATCTCAAAAATGTCCTCGATCCGGCATACAAAGATATTATCCATGGTAATTTTTGGTTTCTATCCTCCCATCATTCAAAGCAATATAATCCATTTCGGCAGTCGATTTACTTCATCCATCGATCTGAGAGATAGTAGTTCTGTGCTAATTTGTTTTGTTATTTAATAACATTTCAATTTTGTTTTCTTGCTGCTCCAGAGAGCAATATGAATAAGATAAATATGTCAGAAGGATACAAATATTTTTCTAAAAAACGTTCGATTTCAACTTAGCCAATTGGTTTGATTTTTTAATGTAAACGGCAATATTGGTAACATATAATGGTCGACGATGCTATATTGAGTCGAGAGGCTTATCTTATTTACCAAAACGCATGGGGATTTGAACCCGACCAGGGGAGCTTATTGAGATGGGTGGGAAACATTAAAGACAAGGTTGGAAAAAGTATTCCAGTCACTGTTGAAATTCCTGCCGATTATCCTCACTCACCTCCAATGGTTACAGTTCCAGGATACGTAAGTCATCCAAATATTGTGAACCGGCAGTTTACCACGCGATCACTCTCCAGATGGAAAAGTTCGTTACATATTTATCAGGTTATGAAGGAAGTGAATACGGTCATTCACGCTACTAATGTAAAATTTACCTCTGAAGTCACACCATTAGTGAGTACTGCCTTACCTGATGATTCCTTACAGCGTCAGATCGTTTATCTAAGGGAACAATTAGATGAGAAACAGCGTGCATATTCAGAATTACAATCTAGTGGATCCTTAGATATGGCTAGTTCCGCATCGGTTGTAACGCAGATTACTCAGGATTCTCTCGTTGAACTTCAAAATGAGATGTACTCACTAGAGGATGATTATGATAGAGCTGATATCGACGGTTTAGAATTTGCCAAAAAATTCCTCAGTCTTCAGAAGCGATACTATTTGTTAGAAAAAGCGAGATAATTTTAGTTTGTCTTCTTAGCAGAGTTTACAAACTTTCGATAATCAGGATTGATCGTCAAATCAACAATTCCAGTTCCTAAAGCAATTTCCTGCCCAACCATCACATTTTCAATAATTCCTACTAAATTGTCTACTTCACCGTGAATTGCTGCTTCGAGTAAATGTTTAACGGTTACCTCAAAAGCTGCTCTGACAAGTACTGATGAGTTTTCACCAGAAATTCCGTGGCGACCAATTTGTTTGATTTCTCCGGAGAATGTCATTAGGTCCGCCACGAGCATAATATGCCGTTCATCTACTTCCAATCCTTGAGATCCCATCACCTCTAAAGCTTCCTTCAAGATCGCATTTCTCGCAGCCTCAATTCCAAATGTTTCAGCAATTTCATGAATGTGATTTGTGTACGTTCTTTTGGGGTCTACTCCTGGGATCCTTAATACCTCATTGAAATTGCTTCCTTCTGAGATCACCTCATATTCGGGTTTATCCTTGTTTTTTTGTTCCTTTTTCTTGCGGATTAGGACTCGTTTTACTCCTTTTAGGCCTTTGATAGGTATTCCACGGATCTTTTCAGCTAACTTCTGAAGCTCTGATAAAGATGGATCATCTTTATCCAATTTCACATGAATTAACAATCGGTCTGCCTGATCATTTTCAACTCGCAAGGTGGATCGTCGATACTCAACCTTGTTTTTCACTAGATCAACTGTTATACCTTTATCGAGAAGCAACGTTTCATCAATAACAATGGTTACCCGTTGATTTGCTGGATCTATATCAATCGATTTAGCAATATTATTGACAATGGTTAGCTCAATATTTTGGGCAATTTCCTTGGATTTTTCTGGTTTGAATGCATATTTGTCTTCTAAAGCAACCGTCATGGTAGGTGTGGATGGGTTTCTTCTTGCATCAACAATTTCAATTAATCGAGGGAGTCCAAGTGTTACGTTCATCTCTCTTACACCTGCGAAATGGAAGGTTCTTAGCGTATTGTGAGTTACCAACCCCTCGCCAGTAATAAAGGTTTCAAGTTCAGAAACCGTAAAATCATAAACAAAATCACTGGGAGATGGAACTGATTCCAATTTCATGATCTCATCCCAGATTACCTGACTCTCAACTGCACGTTCTAAAGGGGCCAGTTCTTGAGAAATATCAACATTAAGTTCGATTGATTTTAATTTAAATTCCTCAATATATTTTTTAAGAGAACTCCTTTCAACCTGCTGTTTTTTGGTGAGCTTAGTTGCAAATCTAAAGGGAAATTTCAGCTTTACCTGTAATTTATCAAAGCTGTCGCCAAAACCCGGAATCATATCCAAGAGATCATAAGTTACTGCATTTTCGCTGTGGATTTTTCTCTCGAGTTGAGCAAGTTTGCTTAGAACCTGTTTCTTTCTTGTGATAACGAAACCGATCTTCTCTTCAAATATAGAGGCATAACGACCTGGAATCACTAGTTTGAATTGATCATTATGAGATTTTGTGGTAAATATACCAAATCTGGACAATAATAAGCAGATCCCATCAATCAGTTGTTTAGAATTAGAACTCGCTTTAATTATATTTCTTGTCGATGAAACACTCCCGTCACCGTCAAAATAAGCTTGAAGGAGAGATGATACAAACTCATCTGTTGCATTAAGAGCCCACGTAGGCACAAATTTGTTATTTGATCCTTTCCCACACATTCGGGATATCAATGTCGAAAGTAGTGAGGAGTGTAGAAAAATGGAAATTGACTCACCAAATTCACCTATCTCTTCTTTAACATCATAATTAATTCCCAATTTATCAGCAAAGTCAATAACCTTTTGTCGATAAAGAAAATCACTGTTAGTAACAGATACAAAGTGGAATGCAAGTGATCCTTGTGCAAGGTAGGCACCAATAAAGAAACCGAAGATTTCATCGAGTTTCAGTTTTTCGGGAATTCGTGTATGAGAACTATCATACATCTTAGAATAAACAAAGCCTGGCTTGAGGATATTTCCCGTTTGGCTCTTCATCATCTTCCAAAGTGCCTCTTTCTTAACAGGAACTGTGTAAGACAAATCGTATTCCTCCCTCCAGTGCTCGCCAACTGATATTGCTATAGCAAGCTCAGATCCATACCAAATCTCGTCTTTTTCAAGATAATCTTGAATTTCAAGATATTGTTTTACGTCTTCAGCAGAGATTGTCTGGACACTTGGCATTCTATCTCCAAGTTTCAACTCGCTTCCCTTTATCGGTGTGATGTTGTTATTTTTTCGAACTAAAAACGAATGCGAAAAAGTCCCCGTAATTGATCGACCACTCCGCGTTGAAATTCTCAGGAGCTCTCCATTTGGGGGATGTCTACTTACTTGAAGTAATCTTTGCCACCTGATCTTTTCATCCGTACCCAATCCAGGTACATAAATTTCTAATTCTTCAGGGATATCAACTACTAAGTTATCATATGGATCACTCAATGTACTTTGATCTACCAACGAACCAATTAAATCCTCAATAAAATCACCAATGGGCAGAATGTCTGTTTGATCTTTAATTCTGATGATTACTGTCTCGGTTCCCGGAAGAGACATTTGAGTTCCCGGTTCACCGATGCTCTGGGCCGCAACCATTCCTACTGCAGATCCAGGATCAATTTGTGCAAATTGATAACTACGTTTAATTTCGCTAACCATCAAGCCATAATCTTGTTGTGACAGATATGTTTTGGTTGTAGCGCTTACGTTGAGCTTTTTAGCTATTCTTTCCGCTCTATCCAATATTTTTTCTTCCAACTGAAGAATAATCGACATTGGCATATTAGGATCTTCATCCTCAATTAATTTGTCAATTCTAGTTGACAGCTGTTTACGTGTAAGGTATTTAGTTTTGGCCATGGGAACAATACCAACAATCGAGTAAAAAATTACCGAGAAAGTTTCTCGGTATTTCCAGCACATCAATTAGTCATTTAAGATTTGCTTTTGTCTTCATTCGATTTTCTTGTAAGATTCTTTTAGCAAACTCAAGCCTTTCTTCTTATCAACTGTAATCGACAGACGATGAAATTATTATCAAATCCATATATTGCTCCCTGCAAAGGCTGCAGTAAAAAGGTAAATACTTATAAAAATGCAGCTATTTATCTACTCAGGTCCACAAAATCCTGACTAACTCTGATTTCATTAAACTCCGTGATTTCAGAGGTCATGACAAGATTGATCATGAAAAAAGTTTTGTGTTCAACTTTCCAATTATAATGTTATAGGTCATAATTAAATTAAGTAAGAAAAAAGGTAATAATACGGGATTGAAGCGTGACCACTTCTGATCAGCTCATTGTAACAACTGCTGCAGACTTTGAGGACGCAGAAGCAGATCAAATTCGAAAACTTTCACTACGGATCCAATTTGCAGCGGCAGCTATGGCTAGTTCCTTTATCTTACTTAATGTACCCAATATTGAGACAATCACATTTTCCGTATTCATTGTGGGATATCTATTTCCGCGCAAATATGCTCTCTCAATAACTCTCACTACCGTCATTGGTTGGGAATTGCTGGTCACCTCGGTATTTGGATTTTCTGGAATTACTTTTTTCTTCAAATTAGTAGCATGGTGCCTTATTACATTACTAGCTAGCTTTGCCAGAGCTGTTGGAGTCAATAGATCTTATCAATTTGCTGTTTTAGGCTTTTTCTCGGCGCTGTTATTTGATTTTTTAGTTACTATCTCTATAGCAATTTTGTTCATAAACTCTGAGGAAACCTTCCTTACTATACTCGTGACATATTTGATACTTGGACTCCTGTTTACAATTATTCATGTAATTGGAAATACAATCTTATTTGCAATGATACCTCAATTCCTGGAGGTAATTCTTCCGTTATTGTTGAGATCGTATCCAAATGTGACACAAATCTCGTTAACTCAACTACGATCAAAATCGACCAATCGTCGGATCTACTTAGTTAGTTTTATTCTAATGATCATGATCTTAGTTGCTGGTTTCTTTGTGTATGAGGACTTGATCGATATAGACAATGAGGATGTGATCGAGGTTTCGATTGTGATGAGAATTGACTACAATGGGATACAACCATCCGAAGTATATAATTTGGATGTGTTAAACAACCAAAGTGTATTCTTCATTACACGGCAAATTGCCCAAATCCAGTATTCAATTTACTTTGATCTACCACTGGTTGAATCAATAAATGGGGTATCTCAAAATAATAATGCCTACTGGAAAATAAGTGTTAACGGAAATGAAGCTACAGTTGGGGCCGGAAGTCTTTATCCTGTGCAAAATGATGTATTTGATTGGGAATATACAGAATTGTAATTTTATGACTCTACTTCATCTTCACTTTCTAATAGTCGATCCATCAGAACATCCAAATTAACAGCCTTACCGTTATCACTTTTTGCTGGATCGACATTGTCGTCTCCATAGACAAATTGGATAATGTTTCCTGTGCTATTTCGAACAGTTTTATCATAGTGTGCCGATAAATCCTGCATTGCATTGACTAATCGTCGTTGCATGTAGCCGGATGATGATGTACGAACTGCCGTATCTACCAATCCTTCTCGACCTCCACACGCATGCATGAAATATTCAATTGGATTAAGACCACTCCTAAACGATGAATCGACAAATCCTCGACCAAATGCTGAAAGATCCCCTCGTTTGAAGTGGGGTAACGTCCGGTCGATAAAACCACGTTCAATCCGATTGCCCCGTACCGATTGTTGTCCAACACAAGCTGACATTTGCCCAAGGTTCATCATATTCCCACGAGCACCAGTTTTTGCCATTATAACTGCCTCATTCTCAAGTCCGATAAATTGAGCTGATTTAGTGGCAGCTTCGTCACGTGCTTCTGACAGTACATTCTGTACCTCTGCTTCTAAAGTTTCTTTCAGTGATTTACCAGGTGATCTTTCTAATTTACCGGATCGGAACTCGGCGACAAGTTCATCAACTCGATCTTTCTTACCATTGACAATTTCAGCGATTTCTGCTCGACCATCTATCGAAACATCAACATCGTCAAGCCCCATTGAGAAACCCCATCGGGTAATGTAAGCACTCAGCATTTTGGTTATACCATCCAAAAATATTCGTGTGGCGATGGATCCATATTCCTTCAATATCCTGTGAAGTACCGAGTTTGCCACTTCCGCACCAAATCCAGTGCTATCAATGATACCTCTAATTAATTTACCATTAACGATCTGCACAAACCCTTCATGAACACAGGTATTAACTGTACAGACATCTGGGGTGAGGCAGAACTTGTTCCTCATTACGTAATTTAGTCTAGACGGAAGGAGAGTACTGAATAATGCCTTTCCACTCCACATAGGGGTTCCATCTTCATCAAATTCATCAGGTTCGGGTAATTCGTCTACTCCGGCAGCTGAAACCAGTTCGCTTGCGATCGATCGGGGAAATCTTGTACCGTTCTTGGTAAATAAATATGCTCCAGTGATAAAATCTTGAACTGCTCCGATTATAGGTCCACCATACCGAGGTGTTGAAATTTGCTCTTGCACGAGCATCAAAATACTTGCTTCGGCACGTGATTCTTCAGATTGTGGAACATGTAAATTCATTTCATCCCCATCAAAATCCGCATTATAGGGACGACAATTCGACGTGAGGAAGTTATCAGCAATGAAATTATGATTTGCATCATTGGTTGTTATGTCATAAGCGCGGTCCAAATAAATTTCATTTATACTTTCAATTGC
>JACZSS010000103.1 GCA_022574115.1 Candidatus Heimdallarchaeota archaeon
TGTTCTGCTAGATCACATGTAATCCTCGAGGTGATTCCAATCTGTCTAATTGATTCCTCCGTCACACTTACCATTTCATTTAGAACCTGTGATACTTCTTCAAGTCTTTTCACCTGTTCAGCAGCACCTTCTGCAATCGTTTGAATTGTCCCAGTTACCTCCTCCGTAGTTGCCGCGACCTCTTCTGAACCTGCAGCCAACTCCTCAGCAGCACTTGCCAATTCTTCAGCATTTAATTTGATACCAGAAACAACACTGCGAAATTTCTCTGATAGCATACGATTTGATTTTATTAAATCACTAGTCTCGCTTGAGCCGGTCGAGAATATTTTGTTAGTTATTAGATCCCCATCAGCCATTAGATTGGTCTGAGTAATAACATCAAACAATGGGTCTGCAATCTTACGTTTGTAGTTTAAGGCACCAAAGATGCTTATCCCTACCATTGAAAGTATAAGGTAAAATATACTGGCTTGAAGATTATCATCTTCAACGTACACGAACTGCTCGATAACCATGTAACTAGCCATAAATAGTACACCCATTGCATAAGTTAAAAAAAGAAATGTCCGTAACGGCTTCAATCGAGGAATCAACCGAATTAAAATTAATATAATGAGAAAGACACCAGTTGTGGTTCCGAGCAATGTGGGGAGATTATCAGAAAGCATTATCTAACATCCGTTAAAGTTAACTGACGAGCTTGCCTTCTCTATCAATGTTAATACTTTATTGCCTTCGAAGCACAAATATGTAATATTTAGAAAATTATCTTTGATGGGATTTTCTTTCCACCGCGACTTTGAATGCTTTTATTTCGCGGCAAATTATTTCAAAAACCTCATTTACATTTGAGTTTGTTTTAGCTGATGTTTCGAGATATCTTACTCTGAACTTAGGTAACGTCAATTGAGAATATTTTTGAGCAACCAAGTCCCCGTTTTTCTTGGGAATAGCCCTATTTGGTTCATCATTTTTGTTCCCAACTATGATGAAGGGCACTAATCGCTTTCCATTTTTATAGAATTCCTTGACCCAAAACTCAATTCTCCTAAATGTTTCTGGTCTCGTGAGGTCGAATACAATAATCGCCCCGTCAATATTTCGATAAAAATTACGCCTCAAATCCGAATAAAAATCTTGACCACCTAAATCTGTTAAGGTGATGTTATAGTCCTGGCCATCTATTGACATGGTTTTCTTCTCAATTGAAGCCCCTATAGTTGTTAAATGTTGACTGATGAAATGTTTACCCATCCAAGATCTTCGAAGAGATGTTCGTCCCACTGAACTATCCCCAATCAGGAGGATATTGGCACTTACAAGAGCCTCATCACCTTCTTTTTTCTGCTCATCAAATGGTAAGAAATCTGACGTTGGAGTTGATTCCCCAACATACTGCCACAAATTGTCTTCATCATCCTCGGTTTCAACGGATTCGTCGGTTTCGGCATTTGATGTATCAATTATCGAGTTTGGATCACGCTGATGACTAGACTCACTTGTAGATTCTGAAGATTCATCGTCGAGAGAAATTCCAAAGAATTTTTCAAATGTCTCTTGGGTAAATCTAGCCTTTTCTTCCTTCTTATTTTCTTTCACAGGTTCTGTATCCGAATCCTCAACTGAGTCCTGGTTTAGAATACCCTCGATTCTAGCTTTTTCTTTATCATAATATTCAGAATGTTCCTCGTATTCTTTTTGGTCGATTGCCCCTTGCTCAAGTAGCTGATATTTCTCATTGATCCAATTATAGAGATCATCTAAATATCCTCCCCATTGATCAACGGGAATGCTTGACTTTTCCATTATTTAACCGACCTGTCAATTCTAAATAAGCGGATTGTTTTATTTAGGTTATCGATTTGGCATGTTTCATAATGATTTTTGATTGGTAATTATTTCTAAAACAGTAAATGAGTTTAAGTGATCAAAATTATTACAAATTTTATGGTCGAATACCTTGTACAAAATTGGCAAGACGCATTTGATAAGTGCTTTTCACTCTATTTACAGATTAAGACAGCTGATTATGTACCGGATATGATTGTTGGAATCGCGAGAGGTGGTTGGGTCCCTGCTAGATTGTTAGCAGACTTCATGGGGACTAAAAATACCCTAAACATTAAGGTCGAAGCTTACGAGTTGATAGGTGAAACTGATGTCGAAGCGAAAATCACTCAAGACATCACATCAAATATTGAAGGTAAATCAATTCTGGTGGTTGATGACATAGCAGATACCGGATCAAGTCTCGAAGTTGTTATAGAATCACTTGTTGCAAAGAAGGTAAAAGATTACCGAATCGCTACACTCTATTATAAAGATAAATCATCAATCATACCTGACTTCTACTGTCAATTAACCTCTGCATGGGTTGTGTTTCCATGGGAAATTTTTGAAACTTTATCTGAACTAAGGGAAAATTTGGCTTCAGAAGGAAAATCTGTAGATGAAATGAAATCTCAATTCCGAGAAATAGGATTGCCTCCTCAACTGATTGAATCGTACTTTAATCACTATTAGATCATTTATATTCTAATATACTTATCACAAGTTTAAATTCATCTGGCGCCAAGTTTATCTCCCGATTTGTATGAGAAACATACAGTCGTGCCGCATCCAGCTTCGCTTTCTCTAAATTAGGCCACGAATTACTATAATCATGATTCATTGTTTTTGCAATTTCACGTAAAAATCTGATAATATTTACTCTACTAATTTCAGTCTTGTCTGACCTGCTCATTGACCAACCCATATATAATTGGGATTAAATCATTTATTTGCTTTTCCTGAGCGATGTGATTAAATTTTAACATTTTACCTTAATCAATGCATCTCAGTCTAAAATTACGTCAGAAGCTTTGCTCTCCATTGATGAAGCTCCTCAAGAGCCTCTTTTCTGGTAACAGTATTTTTTTGTATATTTTCGGAAAGTTTTCTGATCTGAAAGAGCATATTTGTCACGGGTATGTCTCCATCTTGAAGGACATCTCTGAACTGGTTTAAAGATTTGACAATTTTATTAACAGTCGCATCAGCAATAATTTCTTCTAATCGATCAAACAGCTCTGCCATCTCAAGTTTAGTAAAGTTGTCACCCGATAGTGCTTCAGTTTCCTCAGAGTTTATGAGAAAAATTGTATCGTCGACAACTCGAAGGACATTTTCTTCACTGAGGACTTCTAGAGCTATCGTAAATTCACTCGTGTTTACTACTGCTCTCAATTTGTGCTTCGGCGCTGAACCTCCATATTTTATCAACATTCCAATAATTTTCTCAATTGTATCCCCTTCCCTAATTACTGCTTCGACGAGGTCAATGAAAGCATCTTCATATCTCGGATTGATAGGATCATATTCACGCAACATTATCGGAGTAATGCTTGAGGCTAGATTAGTTGAGATTTCATCGAAATCACCTCGCGCTTTTGCAGAACGTAGTTCATCTAATTCAGTGATTAACCTTTCATTTTCTGTGCGTAGATGATTTATACCAGATGTCTCGATCTTTCGTTCAAGTTCAATGACCCTTTGTCGGCGCTCTCTTGAAATATTCTTAATTGACAATAATTCTGTCTTGATTGTACTCAATTCGGATTCGCTAATTTCTAATTCAGTCGTTCTTGTTGAATAAGTGTCTTTTAGCGAATTTAACTCGGTTTTGAGTTCTGTCACCCTTTGAGACAGAAATGTTTTCTCTTTTTCTGATTGCTGAAAACGTTGCTTCCATGCAAAAACTGAATCTGCTTCGTCCCCAAATGGATTTACTGACATAACAGTGTCGTAATTTCAGTTGCAGTTTGTTTATTAAATATGTCTTATTTACTGACAAATTTTTTCTCAGATAACACGTCAAAACTTATTCTAATGATATGAGCTTGGCTACTTTTTCGGCAATTTCGTTAAAAGCAGATGAGAATTTACCATCATGCAGAATCGACGGATCACCTGCGTCACCACCAATTACAACTGAAGGATCCAAAGGTATCGACCCTAAAAAGACCAATCCTAGGTCGTCAGCTGCTTCTTTTCCTCCACCTTCCTTGAATACATCGATATGATGATTACAGTTTGGACAGGTAAGTCCAGACATGTTTTCAAGGATTCCAATTATAGGCATCCCAACTTTACTTGCGAACCCGATGCTCTTGAGTACATCCTGAAGGGCCACTTTTTGCGGCGTCGTAACAATAACAGTTCCCGTAATATTATCGAATAATTGTGATATTGTTAATGGTTCATCACTTGTACCTGGAGGCAAATCAACAAAAAGAATGTCGAGTTCGCCCCACTCAACGTCTGCGAGAAACTGCCTAATAGCAGCCATTTTGAGAGGTCCTCTCCATATTACTGGAGTTTCAGCTTTGAGCAAAAGAGCCATAGACACGATCAGTACTCCATAACTCTCAGTTGGTAGAATTTTCTTTCCCTTGATTTCAGCATCTTTCCCTTCCAATCCAGCCATTAGCGGTATACTGGGACCGGTAATATCTGCGTCCAGGATGCCAACGCGATAACCACGTTGAGCAAACGTAATAGCCAAATTTAACGTGACAGTTGATTTACCTACTCCGCCTTTTCCGCTTTGAATAACGACAGTATTCTTAATTTGGTTTATCGTATTTCTAAGGTTAAGTTCTTGTTGCACTTTTTGTGCCTGTGCAGGATCAATTGCCACGTCCATTTACGTTATAGCTTACTCATCTTTCTTTAAGGAAGTTTGTTTACTGTACCATGTAGGATATTAAACAGCAGACGGGAAATTGAGATTTATTAATAGAGATTTTTCTTAACAAACTCCTAGTCATCAAATGCTAGCACAAGTTGGTGCGTTATTGCGAGCAAAAGGCAATTGAACTTCCAATCACTGTATTGATCAGAACTGATAAATAAGTAAAAATTAAGAGACTTCTTCTTTTACACCACCTTACCCTCAACCGAAATACTTTCAATGTAGTCAATAATTCTTTGTAATCCGAATTTCAAATTCTGAGCTTCTCTCTCTCTTTTAGAGATATTTCCGTAGATAGAGAAGGCTCTCATCAGTTGAGTATGAGTTATTAAAAATGCTTCTGGATGCCGAATAGCTATATAACCCACTAAAATTAATATTATTAAGGTAAGCCCAGAAATAATCTCAATTTGAACTTCCCAAAATTTAAGTGAATTCCCTATGTTAAGAAACGAGACAAGTAAATGGAATGAAACGGCTATTATCCAAATTCTCCATAATCTTACCGTACTTGCTGTTTTCAATGCCAATTCAGTTGTCAAGTACATATACAGGATTAAGGCAAAAACATAGAACCTAAAGAGATCATAGATGAATTCAAAACCTTCTCCAGAAATTATTACATCGTTTATCTGAAATATCCCCAGAACCGATGGTGTATTAGCAGTTTTCCTCATCTCAATAAACAATACGTCCATCTCATCTGTGACAGCAGTTAATTCGTAAGATAAAATGCTGTAAAGCATAAAAACATACCATAGAATCCCTAAGTACGTAATTTTTGGTGGATTTGAGGTGATACGCATTGCATAGAGGAGGAAAAAAAAGTAAACAGTGATGTAAGCAAATGAACTAACTTGATCGAATAATAAAGGGAAGCGATTTGGAGAAGTTGTTAGCATATAAACTGAAACAATTCCTGATAAAAATGCTAGACCTACAAATAAATATTCTTTCAAGCTGGTTTTAGCATTATAATATAGACACAGACTTGTAGGAATCATGATCGTGAATGTACGGACGAACAGCCAAATCTTAAGCTGTTTAAATAATGAAATGAGTGCTTCAACTAGAAACGAGTAATTCCTCGTTTTTCAAATTACCCCCCCACCTACAAAATGCAGGAAAGGCACTTCTGGCACCAGAAGACAACGGTTGAAGGATGGGGATTGCAGACTCAAGTCCAACTTGCTTCAGAAGCTATATGCATCCGGAGTGGGGCTCATATCGGTAGCCCTATTGTAGCATCTTAGGATAGTTACAAAAATTGTATCCGTACAATTTAACCGATGGTAAGAGCTATTATGCCATAGTAGATAATAGCCTGTAATGCCATATTTCAAAATATTTTGACCTAAGAGAATTTAAAATGTTCCTCTTGATTATGGTTACAAGTTGATTAGTTAGTATTATTAGTCTTGGCATCGATCTACTCAAATGGCAAATCCGACTGACTGTAAGTGTGTGAAAACGGAATTATCGATAAAAATTCTATTTGACACCATGATGATAAAAGTCATCAATTGCCACTGCAAGTACCTGCGCAACCAAATGGGGGAAATCATCGGAGCCAGTAAGATGATATTGATCTTTTAGGCTTATGATTTTTTTGTCAACGGTTAGAACCATTTTGTTCGATTTATCTTTGAATTCTATCGCTTGGGCACGGTTCTGCACAATTGCATGATATTTGTCTTCAGCAATTTGTAAATCAATTCCCTTATCTGTAAATTTGATTTTTCCGAGGATATCGTCAAGAGAGCCCGTGATAGTATATTCATTGGGGATTTGTCCTCGTGTTAGCGTGGCTAATCCAACATCATCCTGTGCGCGTCGAAATTTGTATTCAGATCGTGTAGTAGCTGTTTTGGATGTAACAATATACATCAAATCTTTATGATCCGGCCCATATATTAAGAATCCATTAATTTTGGAATCCTGAACGCAATAGGTATGATTCTTACTAGGATCTCGTCCAAATGAGAATAATAAAGGCACTTGAATTCAATAATTATTGGCTAAGAAAAAGATTTAGGGTAAAAACTGTGAAATTCTTTGCCGATGGATTTTATCAAATCTTAATTCCATAATCTCTTCATCAATTCACATGTTTTTACCTTCGTTGTGGGTATTTGTAATGGGTGTGTCTGCTATCTGGCTTTACAAAAATCTCGAGGACGGTGGTCTCAGCAAATGGGTCGGATTAATTGTTTTCCATATCGCAGGTTTGCTTGATTTTGTTTTAGGTCTGAATAAAATAATTTTCATGCAACCAAAACAGATAGTAGACGCGCTGTTAATCGTTTTACCTACAGCGGGTGCACTTATCTTTAGTTTCCTTCATTTCTGGACCCTGAAAATCCTTTTAAGGCCAGAAGTCAAATTACATTATATTGGACAAGATTTAAGCTTAAACGAAGGCTATGATCTATTATGAAATATTGGATCATGATTCGATAAATTTTCAAATTCACAACGTTCTTTTAACGGACGTATAATCCGTTTGATTAATAGAAGACTCATAAAATAAGGACTCATCCAAATCACCATTTAATATTGTCTAATTATAACCTACTTAAACCACAATACGTCACAACTCTATGTACACTATGTCAACTATTGATCCTGAAGGATTAGAACTTCAAATACTCCTTAAACACTTGACTTTTGATGAGAAGAGAGTTTTGGAAATTGGATGCGGAGAAGGAAGACTGACATTCAAATACGCCACTATGATAAAGGATGTGATTGCAATCGACGCAGAAGCAGAAGCTATTGAGAGAGCAAGAGAGAACATCCCAAGCGAATTGTCATCAAAAATCAAATTTCAGATTGCCAATGGTGAAAATATTCAATTTCCAGACGAATCTTTTGATATTGTCCTATATACTTATTCTTTATGCTGTTTTCCTTCTCTAAAATCTATGAAAAAAGCTCTTGACTAGGCTTGGCGAGTTCTTATTCCAAGAAGTATAATGGTTAATATACAACCATCTTTCCACCAACCTTTTGAATATAATTTCGGAAACATAGCTTACATAGTGACAAGACGACCGAAGGCTCTCGTTGATCCTGACTCTGAAGAATGGATCGAGAAAGGCTATGAGTCTCGTAGTGCCAAA
>JACZSS010000104.1 GCA_022574115.1 Candidatus Heimdallarchaeota archaeon
GAATCTTGTTTCGTCAATAAATATAGAGGTTGGGGATTTGGTGCATGCGATAGGATTTCTCCAGTCACGTATTAAAAGTATTACCTCTGGACACGTTTCGTCGATTAGTCCCCGTTTGTCATTTACTTTTATAAGTAATACGCATACCCCGCCCGGCTATTCCGGCGGACCACTTATTCGTTTTAATAAACAGGGCAAGGCAGAAATTGTTGGTATTAACACGACAATCTCAGTGCAGTTTGGATTAATTAGTTCAGCTATACGTTTCTCAGTTGGATTCTGAATTCCTACAATCACACTAGGAGGGCCAAGCCAAAAGATGTAGATCGGAAAAAAGTTGAAAAATTTCTAAATATCCTTGAAGACCTTCTTGAAGATGACGAAAATAAGAAAAATACTAATCTTTTAATCCTGTCCCGCGGAATCGCTCTGAAATCCAAAACGGAAAAATTGGATCAAAAAGAAGCGAAAGTATTATTGCAAAATCTTCTATACAAACAAGGATTATCATACGATCTAGCTATTGATGCGGTGATGCATTTAAGCGAAATTATGATCCGATCCATTAAATTATCTCATGATACGTCTGAAATTAATCAATTAAGACAGCTAATCGAAAGATTGGAAACTTTGAATGAAGAAAATCCACCTGCTAATATTAGAGTACAGGCATTAATACTGCAATCAAAATTATCCTATCTTTTAGATGACATCAACGGTTCAATTGTTAGTCTTCAACATGCGAGAAAGTTGGCATTTGACGCAGATCTAGAATTTCTCAAGGATCGAATTGATCAGGAACAAATTTATTTTGATGAAAACAAAGGATCCCTTCAAAATATTGTTGACAAAGGCAAACGTGTGATCCACACAAGTCAAGAATTGATTGAAGATTACTTAGAATACATCAAAAAGAATTTTGGGTCATTCCATTTAAAAGGTAACTAGGAACTACGTCAAATTAAAAATTGTTATCAATCCTCAAATTCAAGTTAATTAGGATGTCAGAAATCACCGAAGTTGAGTATGAAAACCTAAATGTCATCTCGACTAATGACGGATTTAACGTACAGATCAAGGTGTTAATTCAATATGGAGGAACAAATAAATCGGATGTTATCAGTCTGATGAGCAGTGTAGCTAAAAATTACTTCAAGTCTATTTCGTTGATGGAAACACTCAAATTGATCCAAAACGCTCATTCTTCAGATTTCAAGGATCTACTACAAACCGAATTTTCCAATCATCAACTCAGTCTCATCGATCTTCATTTCTCCACAATCGACGCTGTTGAACAATCGAAAGTTGAAATAGATGTTTCTGCCGATCCATCCCTTGAAGGAAGAAAAGAGCAAAAGAAAAAAGGTCTGCTTGGAAAGCTCAGAAAGAAGTAAAGTGATAATAATGTCCGAGCTCACATTTCCCTTAGAACGCTCTCCTGCAATGAAAATCTTGGGTAATTTATGGACAGGGAAAATATCAGGTCAGATCTTAGTTTTGGTCCTCCTCGCCATCGGAGTAGCATTCCTCGGCAATCAAGGGTTCAATTTCCTCTCTATTTTCTTTGTCCTCGGTTTCATCCTCCCAACCGCATACTGGATTCACAAACGTGTTGTAACTAAAGGAAAGAGGTTAATGGGTGGTTGGTGTGATGTAAAAGTCCAAAAAAACACATTGAGCTACAAAACAGGCTTTCCAAATACCATGAATCCAGAATGGCAAGAATTGACTCTTACTAAAAAGAATCGAAATATCATCATTCGGGGTGGAGAGGTTGGTGGCTATCATCTACGAATTGGAGGTACTGACAAAAATCCGCTCCGACTCGGGCTTTGGGTTAATCTGGAAAATGCAAGGGAAGGGGGGCAACAACTGGCAGATCTCCTAGGCGGAAAAGTCTCAGAGAAATTATTTAAAGATGATCCTGATGAAAAAATGAAGACGAATTAAGTCAAGATAACATTTGATACGGTAAATATCTTTCGAATGGGTAGAACCGGATTAGAGAGCCAATTAATCTGATCCAATGACTCGCATGGTGTTAAAAACGGTCTTTACAGAAAAAGGTGGATACAAAATATCCACAAATATTTTCACCCATTCAGTTTGTCAATGCAATTCCCGATCCTCTTTCGTCTTGAAAATCATGGAGCGGGTAAATTTGGAAGGCTCATCATCTAAATTGTATATACAATATTTTAAACGCCGAAGTTTGAGGACTTCAGACATTTTGGTGAGATGATGTCACCGCTACTCAATTGAATTTTGGAGAAATTCTTTTGAGCTACTTGTATTTTCTCGCATGTTTAATCCCCTGTTTTTGTTTTGTTTCCTGAAATCATTCTGCGAAAATGACCAGTCTAGGATTGTGATTAAACAATTGACAATCTTGAATTCAGTATTTAAAGTAATGAAGCTGGATTTTGGTATAGACAATTCAATTCATGATATCATTAAGTAATCTTGAAAGAATGGCACTTTCATCGGGCAGGATTATCCCATCTTCCTCAGCAAGTTTCGTCAATGCTGGTAGAATGTCTCTAGCTACCAGTTTTATCCGATTTACAAGGTCTTCTTCACTTAAGTCACCATTAATATTATCGATCATAGGAAGAAGCTCTGATTCAATAGTAATTAATTTTTCACCGAGTAGCTCAAGAAGAGCTGCTTCATCAGTTGTAATTTGCCCATCTTTGAATGCAATCTCCGTAGAGGATTCAAGCAATTCTTTAAGAATATTATGAATCATTCGAGCAGTGTCCATTTATTGTCACTCAGTTTAAATCACTAAGACTCGATAACGACTTTAATCTTGATCGTAGGTCTGAAACCAAATCCTTCTTTGTCGTTTTTGGACCACCATCCTCCTCATCATCATCATCGTCACCAGTGTCAGCTGGAACCATCCCTAGTCCTTGTCGTACCGATCTAACTATTCTCTGAGCATTTTGAAGCATCATTGTTGAGACATCTGTGGCGATTATGGCAATTGCGTACTCATCACTCACACGAGCGAAGTAAATATCGAAATCGGATAGGGAAAAGTGACCCAAACATCGGTATTCTATGTCAGCTAAATTTTTGAAAAATTGCTTGGGATTGAGAGTCATTACTACCTCCTTTAATGTTCCCAGCCGATCATAATCCACCTCGGATTTACCCACAGCTAGCTTCTGCTCGCCGCTGGTCGAAATAATAGATAAAGCAACGATCTCTTCCGATTCCTTCATTCTCCGATTTACTATTTCGGTTAATTTTTCCACGACATTGTCAGAGAGATCAACTAGGTCTTTAGGTGTTGCTTGTTCAACTGCAGCTTCTTCCGACAGTGTTTCTTCCGATACCTGCGGTGTGCTTATACTGGGCGGTTCTCGACTTGACGGAGCAGGAATTGAGGATTCAGCCGGAGTTAGGGATGGCGCCACGCTCATAGCCGAGGTAGGTTGGGGAATAGCCTGCTCATCAGTTCTAGGTGTTGGCTTAGGTGCCGGAGCTGGAGCCGCGCTTCGGTCTGGTGTACCAGGAACTGGGGTAGAGCTAGCTGGACTCAGAGGAACTGGAACTTTATCCTCTGAGACTTCACCCTCTGGAGTTTTTTGCTTTGTCACCAAACGTCCAGATGGCTCTTCGAAATTCTCAAAATTTTCAAATAACATCCTTTTAACGGCTAAATCTACAGAATTTGAATAGATGCTGGTCAGATAAAACTTAAATTTTTGTTTTGTGAGCGAATCGGCTTTGCGGTAGAGTCTAGCGGCCTGATAAAAATGAGCTTTGAGTTTACCCGCAATTTCGGGATCATACTTGTGGAACAGTACGTAGAGACTTGGGGCTGGATCGACATTTTTCAAAATGTTAAGAATATCAGTAAAATATTCATAGGACTCTTGGATCCGATCCATATCCTGAATATCGACAACAAAAATCAAGGCTTTTGTTTGATTAAATACTTCTGGTTTTTCAAGATATGCCTGTCGATAATTTTGTTGCCCGCCTAAATCCCAGACACTAAAATCCCTATCGAGGAAATCATGCGCATGCCGTTCAATTCCCCGTGTCGGCGCAATATCACCCAGCTCTTGAGTGTCCATTTCTTCCATTGTGGCCTTATAAATTGTTGTTTTGCCTGCTTTATCAAGACCGGCAAAAATCAACTTTGTTGATTGGCGATTGGACACTTAATCTCAACACCCACTGCTTTGTTTCTTCTAAAATCCTTTTTGATAGCGTAGTAAAAAATCGATAGATCATCACGCATATCTTCTTTAACCCGATTTATTTTTAGTTGTTTTTACCATTCCCCAATTTCAATAGCTCTTGAAACCATTGAAAGTATGGTTATCATGGGATTGACCCCAGGAGCGGTAGGTACAATACTCCCATCCATAACAAAAACACCCGGATAATTATGCATTTCGCAAGTTTGGTCAACCACTGAGGACTTGGTATCCATTCCCATTCGAGATGTTCCAGTAGGATGGGCAGAGAACATCCCAAGCTGGTTAGGTCCACTTGGTAAGGAATGGACGATTTTTGCATCTACCGTATTCCTGATATCTGTTTTTTGGTTATGTACCGTTAGTACTCTTTTTGCGCCACTTGCTAAAGCAATCTTAACCGAAACTTCCAACCCTTTTAGTAAATGCCTAAGGTCTGGTTTACTGATTTTATACCTAATAGAAGGCACAAGTCCTAAACTGAAACTTCCATTTTGTAAATTAAAACCTCTTCTCCATTTAACTTCCCCATTAGACACGGTTGATTTACCATTAGCTCCATCACGAACCAAAGTGATGATTACGCCCATGTTATTCAATTGCTTTAATTCCTCCCGTCGTTCAATTCCCATTCCAGGATAGTATGCTCCAGCCAAAAAAGGTTCCAGATCCGGGGTTTCAAGCCAGAAACCATATCCATTGCCATCCATATTGAGGTATTCATCTACTACAACAGATTGAGGTATACCGGAGGTCGGATACATTTTATCTTCAAAGATTCCAAACACCCCCGATACTGGGTGTAACTGGAGATGTTTTCCCACAGTACCTCCAGCTGTTAATTTCGATTTCTGCAGCAATAGCGGAGTTGCGATTGCACTAGCCGAAACAATTGTTTTCTCAGTGTGAACTTCAAACGTGATGAAGCGATCATTTTCTAATGTCATTACCGCGTGAATAACTTGTTTGGAGGAACTCTTGTACTTAATCTTAGAGGCTTTAGTTGATGTGAAGATTTCGATTCCTTGTGACAATGCATCTTGTAGATAAGTTAACCTCATGTCCTGTTTGGCATTATAGGTGCATCCAAGTCCACAATGACCACAGCCAATACAGTTGACGGAATTATTGTACGAGGTATAGGCGTGAAAACCTAGTTTTTCACTACCTTTAAGCAACATTAAATTCTGTGGATTATGACTTAATTCATCAACTCTGTGGACCTTCAAACGTTCGGAGACTTCTTTACTATGTCGTTGCATCGACCCAAGATCGTACTCGTTCAACTTAAATTGATTCACCCATTGATCCAAGACATAATCGGGTGTCGCAAGACTGGTCATCCAATTTACTGTAGTGCTTCCCCCATAAACAGATCCCTGAAGAATAGCCATCGACAAATCATCTGTAGCCTGAGCACCTGATCCCTCATAAAGCCGGGGAACAATCTCCTTTTGCCGTTGAGTAAAATCAGATTGGTTCACATATGGTCCTTTTTCCAGGATCACAACAGAATATCCTTTCTTTACTATTTTTGCTGCTGCAATTGAACCCCCAGCTCCACTTCCAATTATACAAACGTCAGCTTCAACTTTCGAAGACGGATGATATGTTTCTGGAGTAATTAACAAAACATTCACTCCTCCAAATAATCCTTGGGATCTAAGGGTTGAGACCCAAACAAGAGTGTCGGGGTGATGTGTTCTCGATTGATTGTAACACCCGGATACTCAATTTCGTTCTCTCCTTGCTCAAGTGAGTAATATGCCCATGATGAGAGTGATTTGACTGTGACGAAACCAGTTCTAAAAATTGAGATTCTGCTTTCCATCCATCGTCTTAGATAATTGTCTCGCTTCATTTTTGACATTTTATCAAAACTTCTGTGTGTATGACCCTTAATGATTAGCATAAGTCGGGAAGATATGAATGTGTACAGGGTGTGGATATCCTTTCTTAGGTAACTATCAAGTCCATCAATATAAGAATCTAGTTCATAAATGAACTCTAATCCAAGTTCCTGAAACGATACACCAAGGATTGTCTCACCGATTAACAACGCTTTTGGGATTTCCTTTTTCCTAAAGAACTTTATTTGGGACCTATCTAAATCTTCAAGGAATTTCTTCACTTGTAATGGATACGCAGCTCATAAATATCAATATGTCTAAGTGCTAACCGTATAATGGTAAAATTAGGTATTCTTTTGAATAAAATTTTACACATTAATCACTTCTTTATGGTCTGTAGGTGAAATTAGATATATTTGCACTTAATAATCAAATGTATCGAAACCAAAAATCAAGACGGATCCTACAAGATCCAGATGTTACACTTGGATCAATGCGATAAGACCAAGTGTACGGGTTCTAGATTACTGAAATTCAAATTAATTCATAATTCTAGAAGAAAGAGCATTAAGGGGAGTATAATCCTCTCGCCATATTCCGACACATCTATCTCTCAGGCGGACTTGAAAATCATCTCAAGGAGAGGAATTACCGTTATCGACGGTAGTTGGAATCAAATAACCACTTCAAACAAAGAATTTTTTGCTGGAGTTGATCGTGCGCTGCCGTTTCTTGTAGCTGCAAATCCCATAAATTACGGTAAACCAACTAAGTTAACTTCTGTCGAGGCAGTGGCAGCAGCGCTCTACATTGTTGGTGCGAAAACTCAGGCAGCAAAATTGTTAGATATTTTCAAATGGGGACCAACTTTTATTGATCTTAATTATGAGAGATTAGAAGTTTACTCTGAATGTGAGACGTCAAGAGAAATTATCACAGCTCAAACGAAGTTTATGGATGAGTTAAGCAGATAATTATTATCGTGAGAAGATGCGGTCTGGAAAATAAGCCGGCTTTTGTTTAAGATCCACAATAAAATCATGGTCATCTAAGACAGAATCAATCTATGCACATACCCAAACTCGACTCGAGACCGTCATGGAGTTTGATTTGCTTGTATCAGGATGATGGCTCGTTCCAGGCTCCCAAAGAGCTTACGTTTCTATAGCCAGAGCGCAGTTCTCACTGCATCACTTTCATGATATCCTTGTCTCTACGATAACCGGACTTTCCTGATGAAAGAACACCTGCTCTGTCTATTCCACTCCGCAGTTCCAAATTGGATCTTAATGTTAAAAAAACTATGATTCGTAAATAGGCAGTGAAATATCTAAGTACCGCATTTTGCTAGCGTTTGGTTTATTTTCTTTTTAGCTAATGATTTGTTAAAATTTATTGCATGATTTCCAAAAAAGAAGAGGCAAAAATTATGTTAGTAGGCTTCAATCCTAGGCACTTTAGCCACTCTATAAGATCAACGATTTCTCTTCAGTATCTCCATTGAATGCGATTCAGGCATCTTGATTTCACCTTCATCAACTGCAAAATCAATTAAATCAATTGCTTCAGCTCGAAGAATGTTCCACGAATTAAATCCCCAAATTGGTCCCAAATGGTTATATTCAGCAAGGATTTTGTTGATGATGACAGAGCCCTCCTCACCCGCGTTTTCTACAATACGGCGGGAAGGAGCCTCGAGGGCCCGGCGGACAATCTGAACGCCTGTGGCCTCGTCACCCTGTAGGTTTAAGGAATCAAGGGAGGAAATCGCG
>JACZSS010000105.1 GCA_022574115.1 Candidatus Heimdallarchaeota archaeon
GGACGTCATTCAAGAAACAGTAAGCTTTCTCTTTATCTAAAGCAGTACTATGATTACGAATGCCAGAGTTGTGGGATAGGGCAGACAAATGTCACACAAATAACAGTTAGCCACCGGGTACCTCTATATTTTGGAGTCGATTTTGGAGGAGTTGACAAATTGTACAACATGGAAGTTTTGTGTCGATTTTGTCATGATAAGTATGAAGATAAATTTGATCAGGACTTATTCCAAAATGAAGATTTGATAACCAGGAAAGATGTACTTCAATATTTGAGACGTAGATTTCCTAATAACAGGATGCTGGATGTTTAGCTGAAATCAGCTCAAACCTCACCGAACTTGTTCCTTATCTCGATTCAGTGTCACTTTCGAGTTGTCCATATTCATTCTGAAACTAACGACAACAATTGACATGGCGGATATTTCGCTACATGAAGCGTCTGACTGCCCACGAAGTTTAATCGAAGATGAAAATCTTGGATCCATTTGAAAAGTAATAGGCCAAGCGATCCAATTACTCAAGAATGAAACATAAATAAACAGTCACGAGCAGTTGGATAATCAGTCCATATAAGAGAATAAGGCGTGTTTTAGCTATTCGATTTTTTGAAATTTACTTGGCATCTTTGTTATAATTTAAAATTCCAGAGAAATACTATTAATGATCAAAATAATTGAAAATTAATGGCAAGGAAAAAAAACCCATTAAATTACTCAATAGGTATAGGATTAGATGCTGAAATGATAGAAAAATTAGAGGTAATTCAAGAAAATGAGTTTTTAGATTCAAAAACTCAGGTGATAAGGAAAGCATTGAGATTCTATCTTATATTATAAAATTCCAAGAAATAAGCTTGATGCTTTAATATAGTGATCGTAAGTCTTTCGCGATAATCTTGATGGACCTCCCGTTAATCAAAGGATCGAAAAGTCCCAAAGAAGTTCTCCCAACCATTTTATCAGTCTTTTTGCATATATTGTATGGGTCCAAGAGAAGCTGGACAATCGATCTGAGTTGACTCCTAATTTCGGAATTTTGTATTTGTTTGTCGTGTTGGGCGTAGTCTATCATCTAAGGAATTTCTTCAAATTGCAGGAGGAAGTTAATCGAGAGTAAAATAATAACGTTCCAATCAGCTGATAAGAAATTATCTAGAATATCTACAAGATGAGGGAATCATAGAAATTTGAGATGTTTTGTTAATGTTGCTTAATCCGTGCTTTCCATCATTGAAAACATTATATCAAAGCGAGGCAAGAAATATCAAACGAAATTTTTAACGACACTAATCTTATGTAATCACCCGTTCTGAAACCTTTTCTAAATCATAAGAATTGGCGAAACTTGTTAAAAATACCCTTCGGTTAATTGTAACAGGTACACAGATTCAATGAGAGATTTTGTTGCTTATCGTCGTTCAGGATATTCATCTAAAAACGAGTTTGAATATTTTCGCTCTTCCGGATTTCCCTCAATAAGTGATCTATCTCGAGATCTTAGTCCAATTTTATCTAAGTATCTTCACCTCAATCAGAAACTAAGAAATTTCACCTCATTCTCACATCTCGATTCTGCGTGGTCCCACAATGAAGCCATAGATATAACGTTCGTCGGGAACCACAAGTTGAGGTCAAAATTTATAATTCAATGAGAGGATGAAGCAGTTGAGCAGAAGATTCGTAAGCAAAGAAAATTATGAAGAAGGTCTGAAAGTTTTTCGCACAACAGAGCAATACAAGGCTAAGTTTCATGACTTACAGAATATCAAAGCGTCTACTGATCGGATACTTGATTTAATTGAATCAGGAATTAATGCCTTACCACCAGAACAGCAAACATTTATTCGTAAATCAGTAGGACAGCAAGCAAGACGTACGGGTAGTCCCTAGAAATGCTATCTTAGCGCGATAATTTTCTCGACATCAGTGCTAACTTCGAATGAATTTATTTTCAGAAGGCAAAAAGTCTCCCAGATCGACAAAATTAGTAGAGATATAAAGTAAGATTTCTTCACTCGCTTTTCCCTTAATCTTCATATCACGAGCCATTTTTGCGACGGAAATTTTTGAATTAGAAGCCGTCCCGGAAATATAATCAATAAACATACCGATCTTTGTCATGTTTTGGTATTTTTCATCAAATGCTTCTTTCATCTTGTCAAATGAATGTTTCATATCACCTTTAGTATATCGGATGCTGTGCATCACATCATCTTTCAGTAATTTGTGTTGGAGATCTCGCATTTCTAGTTGGTTCCATTCACTTTGGAACATGTTTTTCTGATTAATCGAATCGAATTCCGCCTCTAACTCTCGATAAATGCCTTTATGTTTTTCAAAATCATCTAAAATAACGCTATCTTTCAGATGAACACTGAGTTCATCCATTTCATGGATTAACAAGGCCATTTCGCCAAGTCGTAGATTCAGAATTTCAATTCTTGCTACATCTGACAAAGTCTTATCAGCCAAAGATTTAGCCACTTGATCTGCAAGAAATTCTAGTTGATAGAATTCGGTCCTGAGGATATTATCTTCATCATGTGCTAAAGTCAACACTTGATAAAGGTCCGTGGAAACAATCTCAGAAGCTTCTTCTAATAGAAAGCTAACTTGTTTGGGGTGTTCTAAAACGAGTCGTCGATCATTTTTGTATCGCTTTAATTCAGCGATCATTTTATCGATTCTGTCTTTCAGGGGTTTTGACTTATCCTGCAATTGAGTAAGGGTCGAAAATCCTTTTTTTGAAAAATAATAAAATTGAGAAGGCGTATGAAAGCCTGAAGTGGAGTACTCATCTACTTTAAGAATCTGGGTGTCAATTCTTTTGCTCAAGTCAGAGATGGTGTTATGATTCTTTAGTAATTGGCTAAAATCTTGCGTGATTGAATGAATTTTACTCGTAGATGTTGTTTCTAAGGCCCGAACTAACTGAAAAATATCATTTTGGACCAGTATTTGAATTTCACCCTGAATTTTGTCCAATGTTTTTTTTACTTCCATCCCCATAACGATTCCGAAGATATTTTTTGAATTCCCTAATTACTTGCTTCGGTTTGCCATCAACCATTAATTCTCGAATTTGTTCTCTAAATTTGTTATCTCTTACTCGAAAAATTTTGGTCTTGAAACTATCAATAAAACAAATGAACCAAATTTCGTGTATCTTTTCCTCCTCTATTATTTTTTCAAATTTTAAATTTAGGTCTTGGATCAATTTTTCTTCGAGTCTCTCGAATGCCGATAGAACATCATCCATGAATAATTTATCGATCTCGAGGATGATTATGAGTTAGATATTTGAAAGTGACATAGATACGTGCCTCTGAAACAGACTTTCAATTTAGAAGTTTTTGAATTAACTGCTTTTTAATTTCTTTTTGTTGTTGAAGATCAGATTTAAGAAATTCAATTCTAGTTCGAGAACTCTCTAATAATTCCAAAATCGCTTTTTGCTCATCATATGGCCCAACAGGAATATAAGAAGATTCAAAACCCTCTTGTGTGATAGCCGGATAATTAGAACCAACAGCTTTACGAATCAATTGAGCGTACAATATCCAGCTTTCAGCTAAGTAAAACAAGTATCGAGTATCCAGAACATTTCTCTTGTTCCTAATAATAATAAATCCTGTCGAGAATATTGCAGGAAATTTTATTTTTTCATCAACAATAATTTTTGACCTTAAATTGGTCTTACAGATGACAGAGCTAGATCACCCATTTTAGCAATTCTTCTTGCTCTTGAAGGAGCTTCTTTAAATTTAATAATCGATGGCAACTGTGAGCAAGAATTATTTGAGAGAGCCTATGCATACATTAGGGAGTATTATTGAGAACAAACCGTTAAACATTCATTAATTAGTCGTATAAATCTTCGAGGATATCCTCCACTTCCGGGGGAAGATCGTTACTTCCTTCAATTAAACTATCTAGGACAGAAAAGCCCTCAGAACCTTCAGGATACCTTAGAAAAATCTCTGCGTTCTTTGATTTAGAGTTTGCAAAAGCATTTAGCCGTGAGTACCTCGAAATGTTTGGACAAGCTGGATCTTTATGCGTATCATAATAAATCACTGCGATCTTGTCATAAGGGTAAATTAGATCTGCCATTCTGAAAGTCGACAATAATACACCTTTAGGATCATAGTCAAATTCACCTGTCAGATCAGAATGTTGTCTGTCTGTAATATCATTATGAAAGTGATAAATTTCGTACCCATAATCTTCAAGTCTCTCTTTGAGATAGATCAATGTATCACGATATTTAGAAAGCACAATTATGTGATATTCTTCAAATTCATTGATCAAGATATTAAGTTCTTCGAATTTTGAATCATAATCTAAGCTCTCATCAAGTAAATCAATTATTTCTTCACTGATTATCTTGTCATCTCTTATTCTTGTTCTTTGTAAAGTTGTCCGTAGAGCGTACAAACTAGATTGTAATCGGTCAATATAAAGAAGATACTTCAAATAGTCAAAGCGACTCTCAGTTCCTAATTTTCCGTGAGCCGACTTATTCCTTAGTTCCATGAAAAATTTCCAAATTTTTTGCTCTTGATCAGTTCTTCCAAGTTCAATATTAAAACGTTCTACATTTCTCTCGCTTTCAATTAAGTCCTCAATTCGTAATTTTAATACTTGAAATCCGTTCAAATGTTGTATAATTTGATCATTAGACTTCTCATCCGCAATATTGGAAATCAACACGACATTATTATTTGTATCAGCTAATGATGTTAAAAGCTTAGATCGCAAAGAATTTTTTATGTAAACCTGAGCTTCATCAAACACAATCAAGTCCCAAGTAAATTCATTGATAATTTTTACAAACACCGGCTTCTTCACAAGATCGACAGAAGCAATGTAAGTCAGTTCTCGATTTGACTTCAAATTTTCCAAAAACGACGAAGAATTATGGATCATGGTTGAAGGAATATCCTTCTCTTGAAGCACTGAATTCCACTGTTCTTGTAAACTTGATGGGCAGATTACTAGTTTTTTATTGAAATGAGACTTTAACGTAAGGATCAAATCAGCAATCATTCGAGTTTTGCCAGTACCGGGTGGCATTACTACCATTATTTTTTGATTGATCTTACGACTGTTGTAGGATGATACAAAATCCGCCTTGAATTTTTCAACGGTTTCACTAATAGTCATCGTATTACCTCCAAAATCCTCAAAATCTTACTTCTGACCCTTACAAGCAAATTGTAATCACTACTACTCACTTCTATTTTCTTAAAGTGAAAAACTTCATTCCTGATTCTATTAACTTCTTTAAAATCCAATTCATGAGCTATTTTACTCCCAAAGGTATTTTGAAAGTACTTGTCCCAGTATTTTCTACTAAAAATGATTAGTGTGTAATTACCAAACATAAATTCATTAAGGAGATCGTTCCTATTAATTGGGTCAGATAAGAGAAGTTCATCCTTTTTACCATTTAATATAATATCATCAAAGTGTAGAATTACCTTAATGAAATCTGTATCCTTTTCTATACACCGATTAATTATCTCTCTTATCCCTAGTTCAATTTCCCCGATTAAGATAAATGCAGAAGAGACCTCATAAAAATATTCCATGGCATCAACGACAGTAGCAATTCCTCTGATATTTGATTTTACACCAACTAAAACATAATCTTTTTTGTCAAGGGACTTAATTGCTTTGTGGATGCTTGAATCGTGATCAACGTAATCTGGATCTTCATCAAGCATTTCCATAACTTCAATTTCATTGAAACGTTTTATGTTGTCTAATCTGTGAACATAGTTTGTAATAGAACGATAAGAAAGAACTCCGATAATTTTATCATCTTTCTTAATTGGCACCTGAGAATAATTTTTTTCAAACATCTTCTCCAGAGCAACAGATACTTTTGTTCTAGGCTCAAAAGTTAACAATTCTTCATTCTTCAGATCTAATAAATCTCCAACACTTCGGAAATTTGACCCTGAAACTTCGATTGTCGCTGATGTATTATTCAATGACGTCTTGTTCTCCACTGAGAGTGAATCATAAAATTTTGAAAAAGTTTGTTGAGTTAAATATTAATTGCTGCTTAACTTGTTATTTAAAATGTTAAATTACCAGTAATACAATTAACATTTAATCAATGAGTAAGGTTACTTTTCCATTTTAACCTTCGATTTCTGAACTGCAATTTTTGGTATATCCTGAGCTTTAATTTTTGATAATAATATGTTGAAAACTGACGAAGAGTCAATTGAAGAAGATATCCTAAGGGGTGATCCCAAGCATAGACAACCTCTCGATTCTGAAAAATGTACAAAAAATCCTAACTTTTTAGTTAGTTTTCAGGAGGGAAAAGCTGTTAGTAGTAAAATCTTAATATGCAATTCCTGTCGTGGATGTTGGAAATGGAAATACAATAACAGACTTATTACA
Source organism: Candidatus Heimdallarchaeota archaeon (assembly GCA_022574115.1). Classification (GTDB taxonomy): domain Archaea; phylum Asgardarchaeota; class Heimdallarchaeia; order Heimdallarchaeales; family Kariarchaeaceae; genus LC-2. The sequence continues at coordinate 6,424 of JACZSS010000105.1, forward strand.
ATGACAAGAAAAATGTATGATGTAAAGGTTAATTTCCAGGATTTATACTTGATCGAAGCTATTAATTTCGATCCAAAACATCACAGAAGGATCAAAGATAAATTAAGATCATTCGCAAAGCAATTTGGGTTTGATTTATTGTATTGGGTAAAGTCTGAAGATTCAGATAGAATTCTCTTTGTTTCTGAGGGTCTCCCGACAGTTAGTGAAGAGTTACATGTCGAACATAAGAATTTTGAGGATTTGATTGGAGACACGATATCTATTAATGGAAAAGGATCGAGATTACAACCAATTGACAAACTGTATCAGACACCCGAAATGACTAAGTCCAAAAAGACTAACTCCGAATTATTCAAAGATTATGGATGTATTATTGTTGAATGTGTGGGTGAACACTTCAAAAATGGAGATTACCTACCTTTTGGTTCAACTCAAATTCTTGAAAATTTTAATCATGATGAAGTTGTATTAATTGATACTTCGGACACCTTATGGTTTTTGAAGATACCAGAAATTACCTATAAGTTTGTTAGCTAGGCTGATTATCCATATATAGAGGTAAGTAACGATTTCGAAAATCAACACAAAGCAGACTTACTTCGATATTATCCTGAATTTTGAGAAGCTGAGAGGAATAAAATAAATGATCGAATGCGATTACAATATGAGAGGGCGTTTTGATAGGTGGTATAGATCTGTAAATAATTTTTTGATTTGTAACGACAAATCCGTACTAATGTATAACTTAACGCCAGCTAAACGCAACAATAGTAGATAATTCATATTTTTTTTATGTCATTTTCTTCCCCATTCATAGGAATATGTTTGTTCAGATGGTAAAGCATCAACATTTAACATTTTATTGATTGCAAGTGCCAGATCAATCGCCTTACCTCCTCGTGAATTATCAGTTAATACAAAGTCGGCTCCAGTCTCCTTTACATAATCAAGGGTTCCATTGAAGTCTGCATGATTGGATAGGGCAACTCCAAACGAACGTTTTGAATACTCTGTGACAGGTGTGTCCCGTCGAGTAAAATACGCGCTTAATTTTATTGTTACTTCATCTGAAAAATCAATCGGTCTTCTGTCGCCTTTTCCGAAAAATCGTATGTATCTACCATTTTTGATACATTTCTTCCCCTCTGCTGAAGAATCTTCCACCAGATCTGTTATGTTGTAACCAAATTCGTTGTAAATCTTGATTTGGTTCCGAAGTTTAGAGCTTCCGATTAGAGGACAATCTACTTCGCTGGAAAGAATATTCAGAGCTCTCTGAATGGTACCACTATGAGATAGGACATTGACCGGACCTCTGTTGATATTGTTCGCGATTAGAACCAAAAATGCATCTTCACAATCTCCTT
>JACZSS010000106.1 GCA_022574115.1 Candidatus Heimdallarchaeota archaeon
CTTGGGAGAAATATCATCCAATCTGGCCATCGATCCATTACTTGAAGAGCTTAGGCAAAGTCAAAATATTTTTGTGGTCCATGAAGCATTAATGTCTCTTGGCACTCTTGAAAACCCAATATCGCGTCCAACGATAGAAGAATTCGTTGAGGACCTGAGACCAGAAATATCGATCTCCGCTAAAATTGCCTTAGAACGCTTAAGACAATGATGTGAATTATAATCTGATTAATTTAGCGATCTCTATGCTTTGTGATCTTTAGTTAAGCTGATTCTAATTAGAGCGGTTTTACTTTCAAAAAAACTTAGTCAAAATCAGGCATGGACGGAATGTCCATTTCTAGTTCAGATTCGATTTCTTCTTTGGACTCATCATCCGTGGATGGCATTACCATTTCCATCTCTGAGTCATCGAATTCATCATCGTCATCATCATCAGCAGGTGTAATACCCATGGCAATGTCCTGTTGCTTCTTTTCAACTCGTTTCTTACGGCGTTCAATCCTTCGACGAATATGAAATGGCATTTCTAGTTCTGTTAACTCATCGAGTAAGGATCCAGAAATTTTCTCGAATTTTCGAACTCCTATCGAATTGATTGATACCCTTGCCATTTCACGTAAAACCCGTAAATTCATGAGAATGCTATATTTATCGGCAAGTCTTGCAATAATTGCATCTTCAACAGTTTCTTCCCCCAGTTTGCTAGTGTACCCCTGTATCACTGCTTCTTTAAAGATTCTTTCCTGAGTTTCATCACCCACTCGCGTTCGGAATTGTGTGAGAACTTCCCCAATAGCCATAGCAAATACCACTTCACCCCCCATCATAGCAATCATATCATCTCCACCCATAGCCATTGATCTCATCTTATTATTAAAGCGAGAAATCAAGGATGCAAAATCAAGTTCCAAATCTTCAGAAAATTCATGGAAGGTTTCAACATACTTTCCTTCTAACCAATGTCTTCCTGCGTGAACAAGGAGTTTCACTACCTCATTGACAATCGAATCAGCTCCTCGTATTTTGTATTGAGTTCGTCCTACACGGTCTGTGAGCATATCTTGGCCCACGTAGAATTGCTGCGAGATCAAGTCACGAATGATTTCATCCATGCCACCCTCGTCAAAGTCCAAATGCCCTAGTTTATCTTTCATTGTGACTCGAAGATATTTGACTTCTTGTTCGACATTTGTATTGAGCTCTACAAGTAAATAATGACCTCGAATACGAAATTGTACTTCCATTCCAGGGTCAATATTTAATCGATCCCGATATTTGGCTGGAATGACTATTTGACCTTTTTTGCTGACTTTAACCATTTTGGACATCTCCTCTTGGTTTTCAGGATGGGGCTAAATCCAGATGAAAACCAAGAACTTAGGTGGGTCGACACTTCGAATTGTATACGCTTGAATGAGGGTACATTAAGTGTTCGTCATTCGATCGTGACTGAGATAAGTTAAGTTTTGATCTATTTAAACTCACCTAATATTTGATCGCGGACTGTCACTTGTTGAACTTTTGTAAAATTTTGGTGATCTTGTAAACTCCAATTTAAAGGTGATTTACAGGTACATTATGTGATAAAATACCATAGTTCAACTTTTATCGAGTGAATATATTGGATTCGATAGACCGATGCAAAAATACGAGGATGTAATGTATTCAATCGGTGACTCAAGATCATTCGTTAAATCTTGTTATCTCAGTCCATTTTATAATAATTTGTTTTGTTTGGTACCTAGTAAAGCCAAGAGTTCATTGATTCATTATATTTGGCTGATTATGGGTTCTCTTCTTAGTTTCGAGGGCATTATGTTTTTAATCTTTTGGCAATAATAGATATTTATTTTTGTTTAGGGGGCAGAATCGTTAAGTCTCCTTTTTTCTTGCTCCAATGCCATATTTTCTTTATAGATGGGTTCCGGTTGCTGATAAGTAAGTCGCAAATGGTGTCAACCGATAAAAATGGATACGATACTTACGTTTCTGGGAGCCAGTTATTTTCTATAGATATTTCTACGGTGACCAACTTTTATGACCAAGATTACGAGTTTATCATCGATAATATCAAGTATTACTCTGTAATTTTTTATTCTAAGTCGATACGTTTCCGTCCCCACAATCTTCTGCACAAATTCGTAAGGCCTTATTCTGATTCTCTCAAGAGCCATAATAATATTTTCCTGTAGCGTCTTATTCAATTTTTTTAATTGCTTAATGGCTAATGTGGAGTATTCAATTGAATAGCTCACAAATTGAGTTCCGCTTTAAGTTCTTTATGTGATATTGTTTTACCATCTGCAAATTCTTGTCTAGCAATTTCGATTTCTTTCAACGTTTCGCTTGATAGTTCTAAGCTATCTTCGATTAAATCCCAGATTATAGCTTCGTATGTTTCATTGTCAGACATTTTCCGCTTCTTTAATTCATTTTTTAATTCTTCACTTACTTGTATTGAACTGACCATAGTATTCTATAGAATGTAATAGATATAAACAATTACTTTTATCCATCAGGTTTTGAAATAATAGCTCATTAGGTACCCATTCAACAAGTTCTCCGATTTTGGTTTACTAAGGAAACTCTTGACAGAAAAAATGATCCGGTATCTCCGATCTCCTGAATCCTTATGTAGCAGTTAGATTTTGAATCATTTAGGTCATACGTGCTAGATCGTGAATGAATATGTTTCAGTTTACGCCCCGATCCTTCAGAAATTTAGTGATTAGAAAGAATTATACAAATGAGGTAAGAATGCCAATTGAGTCATTGACTCCGCATACTATTCAAGCAAAAATTCTTACGTGAATTATGGACTTGAGTTCAGTATGGATAATTTGAAACGATCCAGGTGCTTAAAGTACCTAAAACCATTCTGATAAATCCTGTTGCAACCTATCCGGTTTTCTTTTTCTTCTCTCTTTTTGAATCCTATATTGCACGAATTTAGGCCCTTTGAAAGGGTGATTTAGCATCTCAACTTTTTTCACAAAATGTCTCTCAAATTCCTCTGTTTTGATACGACTATGCACATTTGCTGTATATTCATTGATCGAAAGTGTTTCACTGGGGCGTTTGAATAGATCGATTCAGTACTTGAATGTACATTTTTAACTAACCGAAATCCTTCTTCGCATAAATATGTCTTGACCTATCATTACTACATTACTGCAATATAGCACTTAACTAAGTGAGACTCAAAATTATTATCCGGATAGTTAAGTATATGGTCATCGAGAGACAAATGGCTCACCCCTTTTGAATATCTCTTCGAAGATTTGTATTTGACGTAATTTATCAAATTTACATTAATCCAAACCAACATCAATTTTGCATGAGTCTGTTAGCAAAAATATGACTTTAAAAATACAAATTTAAACGATTGTCAAGGAATCGATGTCTCATGAAAATTTACTCAATAAATCCTGCATCAGAGAGTGTCAACAAAGAATATGATTACATGAGTTCTGAAACAATTATGGAATTACTTGATCAATCACAAAATGCATTTGAAGAATGGCGAAAAGTCGATTTGAAGGAAAAATGTGATCTATTCAAAAAAGTAGCGACAGTTCTAAGAAATGATAAACAAAGATATGCCGAACTGATGGTAAAGGAAATGGGAAAACCAATAAAACAAGCTATTGCTGAAGTTGAGAAATGTGCTTGGACGTGCGAAGTTTATGCAGACCGCACAGAAGATTGGTTGAGAGACGAAATTGTAAATGCTGATGGAAAGGAACATATAGTCATTTTTCAACCTCTGGGAGTAATTCTTTCGATTATGCCTTGGAACTTCCCCTTTTGGCAAGTTTTCAGATTTGCCATTCCATCCATCATTGTTGGTAATACATCAATTCTAAAGCACTCAAATAATGTACCTGGCTGTGCACTGGAAATAGAGGAGGTATTTACTAAGGCTGGATTTCCCAATGGAGTTTTCACTTCAATTTTATCTAGTCATCAAAATGTAGGAATACTAATCGAATCAGATGTAGTTCAAGGTATTTCACTGACTGGGAGTACTGATGTTGGAGCAAAGATAGCTGAGTTGGCTGGAAAACATCTGAAGAAAGTAGTTCTTGAGCTAGGTGGATCTGACCCCTTTATTATTTTAAAGGATGTAGATATCGATTTCGTTGTGAAAAATGCCGTATTTGGACGTACTCAGAACAACGGTCAAAGTTGTATTGCTGCTAAGCGTTTCATAGTTCATTCATCAATTATTGACCAATTTGGACAGAAGTTTGCTGAAGCGATTGGAAATTTGAAAGTTGGTGACCCAATAAATCCTGAGGTTGACATTGGACCAATGGCGAACATTGGAGAATTTGAACTCATTAAAAGTCAAATTGATGATGCAAAAAACAATAATGCTAAATTTTTGACAGGTGGGGAGGTTTTAGACCAACCGGGATATTATGTTACGCCCGCGGTTGTCACGAATGTTAATTCAAATATGAGAATTATCAAAGAGGAAGTATTTGGACCAGTTGCTCCACTTATAGCTTTTGAAACCGAAGAAGAGGCAATAAAAATTGCCAATTCGACAGAATTCGGTTTGGGAGCCTCAGTTTGGAGTAAAGATGAAGAACTAGCAAGGCGAATCGCCATAAATCTACAAGCTGGAAGTGTTTTTGTCAATAGCTTCGTAAAGTCCGATCCAAGAATGCCTTTTGGAGGAGTTAAAAAGAGTGGAATAGGAAGAGAGTTATCTAAATATGGACTAAAAGAATTTGTCAATGTTAAGGGTTTAAACATCTACTCCCATAACTGAGATCAGATTAGCACTGAATAAATTACATTTTATTTATTTTTTCTTCTACTTCATTTACTCTAAAACAAGCTACAAAATGATTGTTTTCAATCTCTATAAGCGGGGGGTGGGATTCAATGCAGATTGCTTCAGCATATATGCAACGAAATCTAAATCTACAACCTTTTGGGATTTCTATTCCGTCCGAAATTTCCCCAATAATAGGAACTTCAGTGATACCGGATTCATTGGGATCGGCATTCGGTACAGCTGCTATCAGTGCTCGGGTATAAGGATGCTTTGGAGTTTGAGTTACTTGTTCTGCTGTACCGTTCTCTACAATTTTCCCAAGATACATAACAGCAATGCTGTCACACATATAGCGAGCAAGAGCAAGATCATGTGTAATAAATAAGAATGCAGTACCATAATCTTTTATTAACTTCTTCATTATTCTTAGAACTCCTATTCTTAATGAGACATCAAGCATTGAAACTGGTTCATCAGCAACAATATACTCTGGATTTAAAATAAACGCGCGGGCAATTCCAACTCTTTGCCTTTGACCACCGCTCAACTCATGTGGAAATCGGTCCTTAAAGTCCTCTGCAGGTATCAACCCAACTTCTGTCAGCATTTTCATAATTACCTTATGAATTTCTTTTTCGTCTTCAATCACGTTCAAAAGACGAAGTGGCTCCGCGATGATGTCTAAAACAGTGAATCTAGGGCTTAAAGAATCATATGGATTTTGAAAAATAATTTGGATTTTTTTTCGCAGCTCTCTTAGTTGATTTTTTGAAAGTTTGTGGATATCAATATCTTTGAAAAAAACTTGTCCGCTTGTCTTTTCTACTAGATTAAGGGACAAGTAACCTGTTGTTGATTTTCCACAACCACTTTCGCCTACTAACCCTAATGTTTCTCCCTGCTCGAGTTTAAAAGAAATTCCATCAACAGCATGTACAAATTTTTTACCTTTCGAGGTTAGGCTTTTGAAGAAATTTCTTTTGACCGGATAATGCTTACTGAGATTCTCAATTGAAATGATGGTTTCTTTCTGATTCATTCTATTTTTCTCCATCCTCGTACAGAAGACATGCAACATAACCATCAGATGTTGGTGTATTTAGCGGTATACGTTTGTCGCAAGCTTCAACACGTTTATGACATCTTGGATGGAATCTGCATCCGCTCGGTGGGTAAATTAAGTTGGGCGGATATCCTTTTATTTCTATTAAGTCCTTTTTAGGTCCAGTAATAGAAGGAAAAGAACCAAGTAACGCTTCTGTATAAGGATGCTTTGGGTTGGTAAATACTTCTTTTACCGTTCCAACCTCACATATTTTTCCAGCATACATGACAGCAATTGTATCACAAATTTTTGCCACAACTGACAAATCGTGCGTAACAATGATCATCGATAAATTGAAATCCTTCTGCATTTTTTTCAGTGCACTTAATACTTGTGCTTGTACGATTACATCTAAAGCTGTAACCGGCTCATCAGTAACGATGATACGGGGATTGCAGACGAGGGCCATAGCAATTAATGCTCTTTGCTTCATTCCTCCACTTAGCTGATGTGGATAATCTTTCGCCCTAGATTCAGGGATTCCTACTTTCTCGAGGATTGCCACCACTCGATCCCACGATTCTTCTTCCTCTACTTTAGGTTCATGAATGCTAATTACTTCTTTAATTTGATCCCCAATTTTGTGAACTGGATTTAATGCATTCATGGCACCTTGGAAAACCATCGAAATTTCATTTCCTCGAATTTTCAGCAGCTTTTTTGTTGACATTTCTACCAGATCCTCTCCATCGAATATGATCTTCCCACCTTCAATACTACCAGCATTTGGCAATAACTGCATTATGGAGAGACTTGTGGTCGTTTTACCACATCCGCTCTCACCTACGAGTCCAAGTATCTGTCCTTCCTCAAGATTGAAACTCACATCGTCAGTAGCCTTAACAATTCCTTCTTTCGTATTATAGTAGGTTTTGAGGTTTTTAATTTCTAACAGAGCGATAAAAATCACCTTTTCCTTAAACGTGGGTCAACGATTTCATCAAAAGCAATTCCAATGAATGCAAAACTCAGTGTAATTAGTGCAATCACCGCTGCGGGTGGATAAATTAACCACCACGCTCCAGTGGCAAAAGCTGCTTGATCCTGTGCACGTCGAAGCATCACACCTAAACTCCATTTTAGTGGATCTCCAAGACCTAAAAATGAAAGAAATGCTTCATACAAAATTGCTTGTCGAATGGATGTAATTAACATGGTAACCACCAGAGGGAAAACATTTGGTAATAAATGTTTAAAAATTACATATCTGTCTTTCGCTCCTGCGGCTACAGCGCTGGTTATAAATGTCTGCTCTCTCAAACTTAGCACTCGACCTCTAATCAGTCTCGCAGATACTGGCCAAAATACAACGACATAAATAAATGCAATGATCTGCCAGCTCATTGGTTTGCCATAGACCACCGTCTGAATCGTTGACAAAACTAACATCAGGGGTAGGGGGGGTAAGACAATAATAATTTCAGTAACTCGTAGAATAATTTGATCAAATTTACCTCCCATGTATGCCCCAGCTGTGCCGACAGTTGTCCCAATGAGGACTGTTAGAATACCCGCAACAATACCCATCTGTAAAGAGATCACGAGGCTCTCCAAAAGAACAGCCCAGATGTCTTGTCCATCTAGATTCGTTCCGAGTCTATGCTCCGAACTTGGTTCTTGAAACCTATCGTTTGAACGTTCATACGGATCAAAATCAGTCAGAAAGGGACCAGTTAATGCTAAAATAATCAAAATGACTAAAATTGTAATACCTATAATCCCAAATTTGTTATGAATAAATACTTTCCAAGCTCCCCTGAATTGCCTAAACTGCCGAGATATGTCATTTCTAGAAATAAAAAAACTCAATTATGTCACCTATTCGGTTCTTATTCTTGGATCAAGAATTGCGTAAA
>JACZSS010000107.1 GCA_022574115.1 Candidatus Heimdallarchaeota archaeon
GAGGTGATCTTTTCCATGAATTAAAGAATAGTATTTCAAAAGAGGGAGGGATAGTTAAGGAGATAAATCATCTCATCAACGAACTAGAAAAACAGGATTTTGAAGGAAAAGGAATGATTTTTTCTCAGGCAAATTCTTTGAGAAATTTGTTAAAAAAAGAAAATGAAAAGATCTCAAAAACATTAAATAAGATATCTCTTATAAGACCTCTTTCAAAACCAACCTTTATTGAATCTGATATAAAAACAAAAGACAAAAATTTACTTTCTAAATCTTTAATTAATAAAAGGAGCTTTCTCGAAAAAATAATTCCAAAGAAAATAAAATCCCAGATGATGTCAATTGCAATAAGCCTAAAGTTGGGTTGGATTATCACATTTTTTGCGAACCAAATAAAAATTAATGGCGAGATGAGGGTCAAGTCATGAATTGAAGCCAATGGATAAACAATCATCATAAAGATAAAGGAGAGCATTATAATCTCCATCTGCTCAAAATACTGACGTTTTTTGAATAACCACACATAGAGGAATGGCATAGACAAGATTAATACAACAAAGGATATTTGACTCAGAGGGGTTCGAAATGCTTCAATATTTAGTCCGAAAACTTCAAGGAAGTTAAAAGAAGCCCACAATGAAATGTTATAGGAAAATATTTCTCCGTTTGCATTTGGCACAACTACGGCACGAATGTATTGAATCATTGCGGAGCTGAGAAACAGAAGAAAAGTCAGCGTGAATGAAATACTAAAAGAGAACTTTTTCTTTCCGTTCAACGCAATGATAAAAGCGGGAACTAAGACAATTAGTTGAAACTGGAACATCACTGCAAAACTGAAAGATATTCCTGCAAGTAGTGATTTTCGATATCTTGGATCCTCCTCATCCAATTTCATAAATAATATTGCTAATAAAAACAAACTAGCTGGTAAAGTAGTTGGTATACCCCAGAGATGATTTGAGACTATCATTGCGGGATTGAGCGCGATCAAAGTAAGAATGAATGTTCTTCTATTATAATCCAGATCTAGCTTTTTCATATAGACGTGTGATATAGCAACAATGGCAATATGCGCGATTATGATTGGAAGTTTAACAAAAAATCTCTGAGTGTAAACCAGAGGGGTATGATCAATGATATTAATCACTTCAAATGAGAACTTAACCAACCAGATCCAGAGTGGAGATAAAAATAACGCGTTCGTTTCGAAGGATGTAATCACTCCTTCTTGTCCAAAATTATGATCTTGGGATCCAATCGATAGCCACGTATCTATTTCACGAGGAAAACCTGTGAAGGGTGCGATTAATCCGCCAATTCCAACTATGATCAAAATAAAGCCAACGAGTGGTCTATTTTCGAGCCATTCGTAAAGATCAAATAATCGCCCACCTTTCTCAGACAGGACGTAAAATGACTTTTCCTCGGTTTCTTCATAAAAACCCATCGAATACGTGCCTAGAATAATGAATTGCAGTGTTAGGGCAATAGTTGCCATTATATGTGTCGAATCGTTAAACCAATTAATTTGATAAAAGAGAACAACTAGCGTCCAGGGGATTATATTCAAATATTCATATTTCCTCAGATTTGTTAATGCCATACAAGGAAAAACCATAATCAGATACCATGGAAATAAACTATTGCCCGTGATGATGAAAAAGAAAATAATTGTGGTCGCGAACGTGAAAAAGAAAAATTCTCGATTTCTTAGAAGATAACTCTTTAGCCCAAGAAGGCCTAAAACTAACAAATACCAAACTTTGACTGTAAGGGATATTCCAAGAAACACTATTTCATACGTACTCTTAGCATCTTGTCTACCTGATTGAAACTCCAAAAATGTTGCAAAATAGCCCGTTGTAAAAATAAAAGGAAGAGAAAGTAAAAATGCGGTACTAAAAAATCCGGAAAGAGTCTTAACAGTTTGTTGGTAGGATTTGTAATAGAATGCCAAAGGTAAAATGAAGAATGCTGGGTAATATTTTAACAAGAAACCAATTGCCAGCATGATTCCCGTTAGGAATGCATAAAATGCGCCTCTATGCTTGTTCATTTCGGTTTCAATGCTGAAATATTTATTAGATTTAGCAGCATAGTAGATAGCAAGTAACGTAAAAAACGTTGGAATACCTTCAAATTGTCCTTCTAAGGAAATTTCGAATAAGCTAAGTGGATTGAAAAGGTAAATAATAGCAATTCTATAACCTAATTGTTCGTTTTGAAGCACCCGGAGTAGTTTTATGAACAAAAATGGAGTCAGGAGATCAAAAATTGTAATTATGAATTTCGCAAAGAAAATTGGACTTCCAACTATTGGATTATGCAAAAAGATTATTGCTGAAAAGAACCAAATAGCAACACTTGGATAATCATATTTTCTCCAAGCCCAAGAACTTGTATATGGTACACTCAATTCTAACTGATTTCTCGTAATCAATCGTTCAATTTGTGCCCCAGTTGTCCTGTATGGGTCGTAGCCATTTGGAATAAGGTGTCCGAACATTAAGTTTCGATTCAGATCGGTCGAGGTAATTGGATCTATGGTTAATACAATCAGTCGTAATAAAATAGCAAGAACAAATGCTATCTTAAAATCAGATTTACTAAAATCATATTTCGCAATCAATACATACCCTGTCGCAAAAAGGAATGCAATAGAGTACAGTGAAATTGTTCCATAAAATGAGACTTTAGTCTGATTACCTTGAAGTTTTAGAGTGAAATAGAGAAAAGCGAGATAACAAATAAGGAAGACAAAGTAGTGAATGAACTTTTCAATCCGCCTTAATTCGCTCACTAAGATTTCATCTGGTCGGATCAAATTAAACTGTTGGGTACTCATGTAAAACGTCTGGATATTGTTTCCAAACTTTTATCTTTACTCTCTGAGTTCACTTATTTCTTGCATTATCTTGATTAGCTCTGCTAGCAGACTTTTTTCATTGTCACTCATCATTCCATCGGAAAGAGCAGTTGCATGAGCATCTTGAAGAATTCGTTTTTCCATGATGTGCAGCTCTTCGTTTTGTGACAAAACATCACCTTCTGCATTTTTAACGATTGAAAAATAATTCTCTAGATTTTTTCCGATATTGACAATTAGTACTCGTTCTTCCTCACTTATCTCTCCATCCTCTAAGGCCACTTTTTTCAGCTTGCCTATGAGATCTTTTGCTTTCATAACCTTTTGTCTAATGACGGAAACGTTCATTTGTTACAAATCGAACTAGGTTGTCTTGTTATTAAGTTTTACCACAACCAAATATTACTCAACTTGGAATTAATATTAAATTAGATTTAAAGAATTTTTTTGGGTTGAACCCATACACTTTGTGGTGCAACAAGTTTCCCTAGTCAGTAACCTCCCTATTGAAAATTTGAGGTAACTTAAGTATAAATTGATACATAGTTAGTATAGATGAGTAAAAACGATACGTTAGAAGGATCCCTTTTAACAAAATTAGAAAATAAGGAAATAACTCAGGAAGAATATGATGAGTTAATTGAAAAATTTGGCTCCCTAGATCTCTTATCATCAAGAATTGAAGACAAACCGAGACACAGTACTAAAAACAAACGTTGGAATTTTTCAGGATCCTCAAGGGTGGATGGAGATGATGTAGAAGTACCAGTTCGAGTATCTGGAAAATTAGTGGTTGATGGGGATTTAAAATGCCCCACATTCAAAGTATCAGGCTCATCAACTATTAATGGGAATCTCACTGTCATAGATACCGTCAAAGCGAGTGGATCTCTCAGTGTACACGGAGATGTCAAATTAGGTGGACCAGTCAAAATTTCAGGCAAACTACAAGTGACAGAAAATCTTTATGTGACAAGCACTTTGAAAGTTTCCGGTAAATCGCAGATTGGAAAGGATGTTGTTTTAGGCGATTACGCCAAAATTTCAGGTCATTTAATTGCTGCAGCTGTTAAATCGAATAATATTCTACAAATAAGCGGTAAGGTGACCACTGAAGGCGATTTAGTAGCCGATGAATTTCATTCCAGTGGTGGGTCCTCGAGGATTGGAGGCAATTTACTGGCTCGTGTTGTCAATATTGCTCAAAGATGGCGAACTGGGGAGTTTAACACCGACTCTAAATTTGATGACCATGAATTCGACTCGCTTGACAGCCTGCCTGATCTTGGAAGATTCATTTCGAACCTTGTTAATAAGGTCGTCCCAAGCATAATAAATATGGCGATGCCTGGTCGAGGTAACCCTCCAAGTATTTTTGAAGTTGCCGGTAATATTGAAGGTACTGATGTGGATATTTCTTATACACATGTGAGTGGGGATGTTGTAGCTGACAAAGTCGTTATTGGTCCAAATGTCACAATAACAGGTAAGATTAAATATCGCTCAGAACTTATAATCCCCGAAAATACTGAATATAGAACGGAACAAGTAGAATAATACAATTTCCCTCAACACTATTCATTAATTCATTTTGCCAAGTCTCATTCTTCTATTATTAGGTTGAATATTAGAAATGAGACAGATTGTGATAATTTGGTAAAATTATGAGAATAAAGCTATATACAATCTACCTATGATTATTGTGATCAGCATGTCAGCCTTAATCAATGATTTATATCGAACTGGAGATTACGAGGCTGCCCTAAGTAAAATCACCCATAACAAACTGAATATTGAAAATCTTAACAATGAAATTTTTGAATACCAGCTAATCAAAAGCGAAATTTTAGCTGATCAAGAAAAATTTGATGAAAGCCTGAGTTTTACGTCCGAAATTTATCAGTTAGCAAAAACGTATGATTTTGGCATCTATCAGTTCAAATGTCTTCTCCAGCTGTCAAAATTGCATTTCGCACAATATAATGTTCAAATGGCTAAAGACTCTCTTGCTCAAGCTGAACATCTTCTTAGCCAATACAAACAAGAGTTAACAACGGATTTACACTATGAATACTTGAGCAAATATTACCGAATTAAGGGTCGATTACTTCAATTCGACGGGGCTCATGATGATGCACTTGTCGAATATGAGAAGTCTCGTGAAGTGGCACAGGATCACAACGATGACTTTGATCTATCTCATGCCTTCAATTCAATTGGCACTTACTATCTTGATAAAGCAGATTTTCTGGAAGCATTGACACTGTTTGAAAAAGCGCTGACGATACGAGAGCAATACGAAAATAAGTACTTGGTAATTAACTCTTTGAACAATATAGGACTTGCTTATCTTAATCAAGGTGAGTTGGATAAGTCCTTAGCTCAATATGAAAGATCTTTAGTTTTGACAAAGCAATATCAACTGAAAGAAACCACATCTAATTTGTACAATAATATCGGGTTAATCTACCAATACCAAGGAGATTTAGGAACATCTGTATATTATCACAATCTTTCAATGGAAATCAATCAGGAGATAGATAGTAAGATCAATCTCTCCATATCCTATAACAATTTAGGTCTGATTTACCTAATGCAGGGTGATTTGAACAATGCTTTGGATTATCAACTAAAAGGTCTTAAAATAGCTGAAGAGACGAATGATGAATTAAAAATTGCAGGATCGTATAATAATATTGGACTAATCTATCAGCAAAAAGGGGAGTTACATCGAGCACTTATTTATCATTATCGTCATTTGAAAAATTCAGAAAAGCATGACTTAAAACAAGATATGGCAACGGCATTTGTTAACATTGGATCAATTTACCAAATCCAAGGAAAATATGAAAATGCCAAAGAAAATTTTCTTAAAACTCTAGGCCTTGACCAAGCGATCGGTAATGATATCGATATTTCAGAAAGCCTCTATAATATGATTATTTTAGAATTGGAGAACGCAAAAATTGAGTTTGCAAGAGAATACTTAGATCAATTGGAAAATATCAATGACAAAACACAAAATAAAATCATCGATCTTAGGTACAGGCTAGCAGAAGCTATTTTTAACAAACGCCTGGGAAGGACCATAAATCGCGCAAAGTCCCAAGAACTATTACAAACCATCGCACACGAGGATCTTATCGATCACGAGCTGACTGTTTATGCCAAATTAAATCTTTGTGACCTTCTTCTGACCGAATTAAAAAATACTAGTGATGAAGATGTGTTAGGTGAAATAAATTTCCTTGTCGATGATTTAGTCAAAATTGCCGAAAAGCAACAATCATACAGATTGCTCGGGGAGATCTATTTGCTTAAATCCAAGTTAGCACTGCTCCAATTGGATATTGATTTGGCGAAGGAAATGCTAAAGAAAGCGAGTGAAGTAGTGTTCGATAAAGGACTGACAAATTTGTCTTTAAAAATTTCAAACCAACATGATATTTTACTGGATCAGGAAGATAAACTTGAGAGCTTTATTAGAAATAATGCTTCTCTCAAGGACCGATTGGAAGAAATCCGATTGGATGAACTTGTGACCAATTTAATTAACCGAAGACCTGAAGAAGAACAAAGAGAACCTGAAACTCCAGAGCTTTTGTTAATTTTAAACAAGGGTGGAATCCCATTATACCGAAAAATTTTTTCCACCGCTTTTGAAGTTAAAAATGAGCTCCTAGGTGGCTTTATCTCCGCACTACACTCAATGAGTGAAGATATATTCAAATCGAAAAATGCTACCCAACGGATAAGACATGATGATTTCATTGTTATAATTCAACCAGATGATCAATTATTATTTTCGTACGTTTTTATGGGTCAATCTTATCAAGCTCAAACTAAATTAGAGGACTATATCAACAGGATAAGAGATTCATCAACAATTTGGAGTGCATTAAACCGTAAGGTATCAGGACTCACTAAATCAGAAAAAGACGGAATGGATATTTTAACGGACGATATTTTCAATGTAAATAATTATGCATAATTAGGTAATGTTATACCATTTTAAGACCGATTCGTGTATTTTATCTCTTAACTCTGCTAACGTTGCCCTTATGCCCTTTGTTATACTACTACCCTCAACGGGCGAATATGCATTAATCACAAAGTTGATGTTCTGCTCTAAAGTAAATTTACGAAAATCATTCATCGCTTTATGTAAAAATCCGTCAATTAAGCCTTTTAATCCTGCAAGAACGTTGGTTAATTCTTTGTCAGCATTAATGCCAATTACATACAATTCATTTCCACCTCTAGCCTTAAGATTCTCAACTATGAAAGTGATGTAATAAAAAATACCTAGCGGTTTTTGCCATGTATAGGTTCCCGTTACTGACAAGTTTGAAATGATATCCTCATAATCAAATGATGAAATGAGTTTTACCGCTGAAACTTTTTCATCACCTAATTCCAAATCGGGTGCTGCTGATGTTGCAATGACAATCGGGCCTTGGACTTGATTCATACAAAAAATATATGCAACAGGAAAATTTCGAAATCTGTCATCTGGAATTATCTTCTGAAATGTATTGTCTTGCTGTTTATTCTTGATCCAGTCCAAAATCAGACTGCTAAATTCCAAGATCCCTGGATAAACATTTTCCCCGGTTTTTGCACTACTCCGAATTGATGAAACTTGAAAATTGTAGTTCTCAGTTGAAATAAGCTCTTTCGTAAAGGCGAGCTGGTTTTCTGCGGTGATATAATTGCTAGAAGTTTTCTCCAAATCAATTTTATTGCCGATGATCAACAGTGGAATGTCATTTTGGCCAGTCGAATTTATAAAATTCTGAATCCAATTGCGGATATCGTCAAACGATTTCTGGTCTACAATATCGAAAACCGCGATAACTCCCACTGCTCCTTT
>JACZSS010000108.1 GCA_022574115.1 Candidatus Heimdallarchaeota archaeon
TTGAAAAAACTCGAAATGCGACGATTTCATCAACTCCCAAGTTAGGGATGAATGGGGCTCGAACACGGAATCGTTAAAAGGTGACGTCATCAAACGAATTGGACTTAGACTATACCGGCAACATGGAACAAAGATGAAGAATATTTTTGAGCAATTGATTCTGGAACGAACGCCTAATGCCTCTCAAGCAGATCTTAAATCCCTCGGGACGATTGTGGCGCGAGATGCGCTAACAGCAGTGGTGGTATGGTTAGATGAGCACCTTGACTCTGGCGCCGACTCTGAAGGAGTCCACATCCGGTACTTCCTAGAATCTCGTGCGTCAGCATCGCAGGCCTCCTTTCTCCTGTCCGTTGAACATCAGATTGAAGAAAATGCATAGGGGGGTGACCAAATGAGCGACTCCCAGATGGAGCAGCGAGATCCGCAGACACCGAAGCATCCTTCACAATTCGGAATCGGCTACATGATAGGATTCAGGGAAGCCTACGGTAAGATTGACGACATCATATCGTCTCGAGCCAGTGCTCCCGACGACGAATCAGAGCTTGTTGAAGCGTTCATTTTCCTCACCTACCTCAGCGGAGCTGAGGTGAATTTAAAGCAAAGGTTCATGGAACAACTTCGCGGGATCCCCGGTGCCCAAGAGACCGCCGTTGTCTATGGGGATGAGGAGGTGATTCTTAAGGTTCGGCTTCCCAAAGAAAAGGTAGAATACGAGCCGTTTTGGGCGGCCTTGGATCATCTAGACAGCCTCGAGGATTATAAACCGTACGTAATATCGAAAGAGTGGCATTCAACCGATCACCAAGCGCGGCTCCACTGCTCGGAAATTGAAGCGTTCCTAAAGATTTTTTGCGTGACAGATCAAGTTGAGTCGATCTTTGACGCCCTCAAGGAGCATCAGGCTGTCATCGATGTATCCGAAGTCGACAATCCAAGCCCCATCAGTTCCTCGGGTAAGCGGAATGAGCCTGATTTAATTGCGCGAATCGCTGGCAGTAAAGACTTGATTGATTCGTTGATAATAGGCCAAATACAGCTATTCCCGGGCGTTGTCCAAACTCGCACTTATTTCATCGTTGAACGTTTGCACTGGACTCGGATGCGCAGTCTGCGCACATGGTCGGGTCACGAACAAATAGTAGACACTCTGGAATTTTTGGGGCAGACAGGCGACCTTGAATCGACTGTTCTTTCCAACCCCACTTACCCTGGACGGGTTCGCCTCGGTTCGAATCATTGGGAGGCAGTGCCGGACAAATCCTTGTCGTTGGACCGGTTGTGGTTCGGGACCAAAATCAGAGTAACTGGATTCTCTGCATCGCGGCTGCAAGTTGTTCCGATAGACTTTTCAGGGTGAGTCTGTGGAGTCAGGCGGATGATCCAATGTCAATCGCTCAAGTGATTCCATCAGTGGCCCGCATTGCGAATAAAGTCCTCAAGCGTTTGTATACGGCTGCTCGATTCAACCAACTTCTGCAACGATAGCCTATCAATTGGAACCACGAGCCCACCATCGGTAGCTGCCGACCTACATACTTCAAGGAACTCGGGAGAAAACCCCGAATAACTGACGAAAAATCCGATCCTGCTTAGCGTTCTTCGTCTAAGAGATCCATGAAAATGGTCAAATTCCTTAACCCCGACGGACGGTCTACCTGGCGACCAATTCTTGCACTCTGTAAGTAGAACCGCACCGCATTCTCTCCAAAATGTGTCACTGGCCCGATTGGTCATTTCAATATCGATTTCTTCTAACTTGGCTCTCAAATTGGTCTTAATATCAGTAAAGAAAGGAATCGAATCAAACAGAAATTTCAACAATTGCTCGAGCCGAGGTCCTCTTTTTGAACCGGTGTCATTTCCAATGTTTTCCCATAATGAATCAATCAGGTGTTCCCTTAATATTTGCGGATCTTGAGCGAATCGAGGTTGCATTAAGTTAACTTCAATCCTCTGGGCCAACTCGGTGTTAGAGAATGGCTTTCGAATAAAGTCTATTGCTCCAAGGCGCAAACACTCGATAATTGAGTCGACATCTGACTTTCCGCTCATGATCATTACTTTGCTTTCTGGGGCATATGCAGCAACATCCATTACCACACGAATTCCAGAATAAGGTGGCATATGAATATCCACTAAGATCAAATCAAACTGCTGATTCTTGCTCGCTGCTCCTGCACGAGCAGGATCAGTTTCACCTGACGCATCTATTTTCTTTCTCCTCAACCCATTAACTATCCCTTCCACCACCTCAGGATCATCGTCAACGACCAGAATCGATGTCATCGTTGCACTCCTCGACAGACGTTCATCCAGTATTCGGAGGGTGTCCGATCAATTTTTTTCACAAATTGAACCGAATATTCGCCGACTTAATAGGCAGTGGTAACCGTTCGGAAAACTCTGATCGTTGTCGCCCCCTGGATTTGAAAACTAGACCCGTAAGATTCCCTTTCGCGGTTCGACCATCCGATATGACGATTTCAGTCTCTTCGGACCATTCTTCGTTTATGCTACCGTCAATGATTGATTCAACGTCACTTGTGTTACATATCAGGAGAGATATTGGTTCCCCAACGACCTTGCTCCAATACCGACCATGTAAAAGTGGTGGGTTCTCGGTCAGAGTCATCTTCTCATCGAGATTCAATGGGTATAACAATGGAGCCCATTTGCTGAGAAATTCTTGCAAGAATTCTCGAAAAAGACCTGAACCTGACGCGAACGCTCGGGTCCCTCTATCGCGGAATACTTCCTGATCTACATCTACGCCCCCGACATAGCTCATGGCAGTGCGATTATTTATGGTATGTTTCTGATCGTCCTGGACCAACCCAAACGGGTGGAGCACACATGCATCTATCCCTACTATTACAGAATCCGAAAGGACGTGCATTCCTTCATCCCTGATTTTGGCCTTAGACAAATATCCGAGCGCACCGTCACTTTGCAACAGATCCGCTGAGAGTTGTGGGTCATCCTGTGCTGAAAAAAAGAAAAAGACGGTACCCTCATTTACCTCCACTATATGCCTGCCGACTGCTCTTCCGTCTCGATTGGTCCGATCTTGGCCGGCGAGCATAACGTCTATGAGAGCCACATGGTATGTTTTGTTGTTCACAGCCTCCAATGCCGAGAGCAGATTCTCAACCGCGTCTACCTCAAATCCCCTCCTTCTTAAGAAACGTGAATAAGTCTCCCTGATTTCTAACTCGTCCTCAACGATCAATACTCGGTTTGCAGCCATGTCAATTGCCTCCATTGCTCAATGAAAACACGGGGGAGAAAATAACTTTACCCAACAATCCATTCTCTTCGGTGATTATGAATTTCGGGTTTGTGGATATCCAGCAGCAGCTTAACTTCGAAGCCTTCGCCCTCCAGCGAATCCAGTTCTATCCAACCGCCGATGCTGCCGAGGTATTGGCGGAGTGCCCAAAGACCGTAGCCTGATCCGCCAGGTCGGTTGCCAAAGCCTACTTCGAAGTCCCGAAGTTTCTCTAATGTTTTTTTGGAGACGCCGGAACCGTTATCTCGAATCGATATTTCGCATTTTTCGTTGAACTCTTTTTCCTGTAAATCCCCACCTTGAACTACGTGTCGAATTTGAATTTCGATTTTCCCGGGAGGGTCCTGTCGTTTATCGAGCCGATCATTCAGCCAGAAGATCGAGTTGTTCAGTAAATTGAATAAGTGTTGCTTTAATATTTTGGAGCCATAAATTTCGAAATCCTCACCCACAACCTCATCAATCTCCACGTTTTGCCTTTGCACTTCGGCATCTTTTAGATCTCTAAGTAGATCGATTGCGTCATTGATCAGGCTCTTTATCGAAATCGCTCCTAATAGAGATGCGTCCGCAGTATCTTCTACAAACTCGTCGAGGATCGTGCCGAACTTCCGTGCGGTTCGCAGTGTCGAGGTTGCCAAGTTGCCTAGTTCGGGGTCACTCTTTCCCCATACCTCACCAATCTCTTCGATCTGTGCGACCAGTGCGTTTGCTGCGTTCCCAGCGTTATGCCTAAGCATCTTGCTAAAGCCCTTTACGTATTCATCCATGATTGTGCTTAAGGCCTCCTCTCGCACCCACCCAATCTCCATTCTCTCACGAATAGCCGCGATCCAAGGGCCCACAACTTCAGCCGTCTGTAATGCTGAATCGATGTGCTGTTGACCGAAGGCACTCTGGTACTCTGACTCCAAGTTTAGAATGGCGATGAGAGAACCATCATTATTGACCGGAATGGCCAATTCACTTCTCATCTTCTTTTTTTGGTCTTGGCCGAGATACCATCTGTATCTCGGTTCAGTTTCGGGATTACAAAGAATGTATGGCTTGCTGCGGTCCTCTACGAGATATCCACAAACCGACTCATCAACTTTAACTCGGGTTATATCGGGTTCCTCGCCAGTAGACGCCCGGATGGTCAGATATAGATCACCTTCCGAATAAAATAGAATCTGGACCTGGGGTGGCGGGTCGATCTTCAGAGGTCCGAAGGATGGCAAGAAGCTCGATATATGGTTGCCTAATACTCGCAAGCATTCGCTCGGCTTCAGGTTGTGTTCGATGAACAGTGTCAGAACTCTGGCAGTCAAATCTCTTGAATTCCACTCGGCGTTAAAACGAAATGTGTTTTGGAGTTGATCCGTAACGGCGTTTACAATCAACCGAATCGAGGGATCGCCGAAAGGTTCGACCGGATGAGGGGCCTGCGATTCAAGCACGATTAATCCAGCAGACTTTGGATCGGGCAGATCTACCAAACTAAGCAAGACAGACTCGGCTGATGCGAAACTGACAAGATTACTGATTGCTGATTTTTGAAGGTGAATGACCTTTTCTTGGCCCGTATCTTTACCTGCGCGCAACAACGAACCGAGATCTTGCTCTGTTGGACCCGGCCCGATATTCGTGCTATGAATGAGTGAAGGAACTCCGTCGTAAGTCAGAAAAAAATGACCTGCACTTGCCCTGCATAGCGTGGTTAGTTTGTCAATGGTCCTTATCACCAACGATTCTAGGTCGCTTTTGTTTTCCATGATCAACCGGGTATCTTTATCGATTTGTCGTAATAGGTCGATCTGGTCCTGGCCAAGCTGCAACGAATCTGCAACTGCCCTCAACGCGGGTACCCAAGAAGGCTGCATGATCGTTCTCCTACCTAATTTTTTGGAAAATATTTAAATTGAAAACATCTGGTTCAGTGGCGACCCAGTCCGCTCAATTTCAACTTATATTTGTTATTCAACGATTCATCGCGTTCGTCTGTGATTCGAGTGAGGCGGAACCGGATCAGCTGGTAACGTTCAGCCCAGACTAAACACGAATGAAACAAATAGCTAGGGCGATTCTAGTGTCCGCTCATTGAGTGGTCGAATGAGAGATAACTGTTGTCTAAGCCGAAGTCTAAATGTTATTTTTCGATAATCAAGATTTGATACCTCAGAGAACCAGATGATAACCTGAGTATCCATTTTGTTAAAGACGTCGCCGATGATGAATTTCGTTGTGGTGGTAAAGAATTTCATATAAATACTCGCAATCTTGACGACATCATGCGGTACTTATATTATTGCGGCGACTGCCACAGGGCACTGTGCCGACGGATAATATAGAAACAAATTTGGTGATTGGGGAGGTGTGGTCAATGACAATTTATAGTGGGCTGATACCGGACGATTTCGGAGATGAACTCGAGCTACTTTGTGCTCGATTAGAGACTTCATCAAAAACTGGACCTTTGGCAGTCCGACTCAGCCGGCATCTTTTGGTAAGCCTTGCCGAGAACCTAAATCGTATCAACAATGATTCATATTCCACTTCCTCGCCGTGGGAGATATTGGCCCTAATGAATATCTTGATGGGTGCTGAGGATCTTACAGAGGTCGAGGCTCTCGTTAATGTCGGAGAGGCCGACGGTCATCTATGGCGTATCAGAAGCCTCCTGCAACAGTGGGTAAATCTCAACCTGGGTGCTAGTAAACGTGGTATTGAGTCGAGGCATATATTCGTCATCCAGGATTGGCTAGAGTTCAGCGCTGATGAGGAGGCATTCTTGTGCGCCAAACGGTTTGCCGCTTCCGGATTACAGGTAAAAGTGGTCCAGCGTTCTGCGTTACCGATAGCCATTGAAGGAGACCAAGTCACCCTGCGATATGCTCAAATTCCATCATGTTCAGTGAAATTAGAACCTGATTTGGGCTCATCAGAATTTGTCGTGCTCAAACCGGTATTGTCTGTAGAAGAAGTGAATAACCATCGGGCATTATTCGAAATTGCGTGGGATTCGCCTGGAGCGGTTAGCCTCACCGCAATTTAAAACTTACATTGGATCGAATGACTTCAAGCATTATTGAAAATATTACGCTAAGGACACTCTTCGATAATCGAATTGTGCTCCGTGATCTCACACCTAAGGATACATCATTGCCAGGGTTAAGGGATTTGGCGCTGAAACTCGGCGTGGATGACGGTACTCTTCCAAGAAAAAACGAATTCCTGTATGCGATGGTGCTCGAAGAAATCGTGCATGCCATGACTGGTGGGCAAGTAAGGAATGTCTGCTATATAGGCGACACGATCTTTACCGACGGAAATGTGATTCGAAATTTGGCGCAAAGCGGCCGATTTGATGTTTTAGGATTCATTTGTAACGAATCCCCGGGCGAAGAGATCGGTGATTTCTTGTTTCATGACATCATTTTTAGTGACCGGTGGAGCCATGTGACTCGAATGGTGCCTGTTGGCAGAAGCCGAGGTTTCGACTTTGGCCCTAGTACCGTTGCCGTGTTTGACTTGGATCAGACCATTTATGCGGCTAAGGGCAGAAATAACAACCCGTTGAGGCGAGCTAGATATCAGGCCGTTAGCGAGTTGTTGGTCGAAGTCCTGGGACGTGAAAGAGTTAACGATCTTGTGGTGTCACGTCGATACGGGGAATTCGACCAAGAAAAATACCATGTTGTTACTGGGGATAACCAAGATTACGTGGTTTTTCTCGCCGTCGCGTGCTACATGAATCTTTACGAACCTGAGGATATTTTGGAAGAACTTGCCAAACCTCATGTGACCATGTTGGATATTATCGCGAGTGTCCTCTCGCGCCTCGAAATACGTCGAGGACGAGAGGACATCGACGAACTGTGTCGCATGATAGGGGACGTGCTGGTGGATGCTCGGGTAGGCGATCCGACTCCGTTCAAGAAATTTAGGTATAAGGAATTCACAAAGACATCTGATGCCATGATTATTCCAGCATCGGTTCAGACAGATGAGAATCCTGACTACTCGGAAAGGGTTTATCTGACTAGGGAAATGGTAGAATTTATCTATTTTTTGAAATCTAGAGGATGCGGCGTAATAGCATTTTCAGACAGGCCTATCGAAGCTACTGAACCAATGGAACGTGGGGAGAAGCTCTCTCTGCTAGACATCCCGATGAGTATCGCCGGTCCCTCAATTGAACGCGATCTTGAATCACTAGATCCCTAATGTGTGGTGTTGCCACCAATCCCGTATGCCCCTAGGAATCACGCGCCTGAAGCTGGGCAATATCTCATAACTTTAAGGATTTTGATTCTTCACAATCGTGCCAATCTATTGTCCTCTTTGAAGACCAGCACAGATATATATCCGCTATTTCCTCGCTGCTCGGTCTTCCTACACCGAGTGCGGGTTCTACTAGTGGGGGTAAATTATAATGCCTTCGCCGATCACGGAATCAAAATGCT
>JACZSS010000109.1 GCA_022574115.1 Candidatus Heimdallarchaeota archaeon
CTGTAAGCAAATTGAAGTATAAATAGGCGATGTATATTCCTGATCCGGCTAGACCAAAACCAAAGGAGAGAATTTGATTCCTGGAGAGTGCATCATCTCCTACACTTGGACGATTTTTAGTCCGCTCCATCAGTGCATCTATGTCTCGATCAATATAGTTGTTGATAGCCATTGCGCCGCCTGCAGAGGCATAGCCCACATAAACAAAAACCATGATGTCCAGAATGCTTACACCATCAAAATTAGGTTGAGGTATAAAAAACCCGCCAATGCCCGTTACAGTTAACAAAATTATGATTCGGGGTTTGGTCAGTGAGAAATATTCTGACAAAATGACTGATTCCAGCCTAATTATGATATTTAATTGGTTATTGGTTTTCACCGATGAAAGTATTTTATTTTCGCATCTAGCGTCAATAAATCCAATAAAAATCGTGAAGTGTCCGTATATATACAGATGGAATATTTTTTTTGACACTTTAGGTTCATAAAGCAAGCATAAAAAAAGGGACACAAGATAGTCAACCCATTGTCTAACCCAAACCAAAATCACAATGACAACGTAAAATGGTACAAAGTCGGTCCACCTGATTTATTGCAGGTTGGAAGGATAACTACCGTTCAAGCTGGCCACAAACCAATTTGTCTTACTCGAACAGACAAGGGCTATGGAGCAATATGTAATAAATGCCCACACCAAGGAGGTCCTTTAGGGGATGGATTTATAGATGAAAACGGATATGTTATCTGCCCGTGGCATGCCTACGAATTTGATCCACATGATGGTTTACCACCCGGAGGATACGATGACGGGGTGGACAGTTTCCCTATTGAAGAACGAAATGATGGTATTTATGTCGGAGTTGCTGACCAACAACATCCCGAAACACTTATGACTCAAATGGTCGATGTAATGATATCTTGGGGTGTGAACAGTGTTTTCGGAATGGTCGGTCATTCAAATCTTGGGTTGGCCGATGCTATGTATTTTGCTGAAAAAGACAAACGCCTCTCCTATTATGGCATTAGACATGAGGGAGCGGCTGCATTCGCAGCGGTGGGATATGCTAAATTAACAGGAAGACCCGCAGCTTGTTTTGCAATAGCGGGACCAGGTGCCACGAATTTACTTACAGGGCTTTGGGATGCACACGTCGACCGTGCACCAGTTTTAGCTTTAACGGGTCAAGTAAACACCCAAGTTTTAGGTCCAGGTACATTTCAAGAAATTCCACTAGCGGCCGCATTTGAGGCCGTGGCTGAATGGTCCCA
The DNA here is from genome assembly GCA_022574115.1 of Candidatus Heimdallarchaeota archaeon. Taxonomy (GTDB): domain Archaea; phylum Asgardarchaeota; class Heimdallarchaeia; order Heimdallarchaeales; family Kariarchaeaceae; genus LC-2. Next base: position 1,273 of record JACZSS010000109.1, read on the forward strand.
AACGGTATTATCGGCGGCCAATGGGACGGATTTAATGGCTCTAGCCTTGAAGCATGCAATTGTTGAACGCGGTGTCGCTCACCTCATCTTTCCTGATGAAGTTCAGAATTTTCCAGCAAATGAAAATCCTCGATACCATGACCAAAGCCAGCGAATTTCTAATAATCAGATACAGCCACCACAAAAAGATCTAGAAAAGGCGATTGAGTTAATTAATCAATCCAAAAATCCAGCCGTAATTATCGGAAATGGCGGATACGATCATTCAGAAGCAATAATAAAATTTGCTAAAAAAATAGGAGCACCAGTAATTACAACGTACAGGGCAAAAGGAGCCATATCGGATAGTCATCCCTTAGCATGTGGAGTTCTTGGTCGATCTGGAACACCTATTGCAAGCGCGACAATGGTAAGATCCGATTTACTCATCGTATTTGGTGCATCTTTTTCGAATCACACCTCAATTTCAGTGAAAAAGACGACAATACAGATAGATTTTGACCGAATGATGCTAGGTAAATTCCATAATGTAGATTTACCTATCTGGGGAGAAATATCAACAGCTGCTAGACTACTCGTAGACGGCGTTGAAGGCAAAGATAATCCTCAACGAAGAGAGTATGTCGAAAGAAGATGGGTTGTTTGGAGAAGGGAGAAAAAGAAACGAGCAGGAGCGTACGATGAAACAAACAGAATTCCAAATGCAAAGATTATGGAAGTTTTGACCAAATTAATACCTGATAATGCTGTAATTTGTGTTGATGTCGGCAATAATGCATATGCGGTAGGAATGTATTTCGAGAGTAAATCACAACGTTTTCTGATGTCCGGATATCTTGGTTCTATAGGATTTGGATTCCCAGCCTCTATGGGTGCTTGGGCAGCAGAAGGAGATCAGCGTAAAATAGTTGCCATTGCAGGAGATGGAGGTTTTGGTCAATACATGGCTGAATTCACCACAGCAGTAAAGTATAAGATGGATATCACATTAATTCTACTCAACAATAATGAATTAGGAAAAATATCTAGAGAGCAAAGATTATCCAACAAACATGTTTGGCAAACTTCGCTCCACAATCCCAACTTTGCAGATTATGCTGAAAATTGTGGAGGTTTAGGTATAAGGGTAGAGAAGGAAGCAGATCTTGAAGACGCCATAACCAAAGTTCTCAATCATAAAGGAGGACCCAGTTTAGTAGAAATTATCAGCACAGCAGGGCAATTATAACTCAGCAATTAAAATCAGTAAAATTTTATAGTGAAAATTTGCCAAATTGTTCTTGTTCTTGTTCTACAGCACTTTTAATACGTTTAACATAATCTGCATGAATTTTTACTGGAAGAGACATCGCACTGTCCAGCAATTCAGCAGTAATTTCTTGTGACGAGTCTTCTATTCTGGTTAATTTTGCTTTGAGGCCTTTGAAGGGACCATCCACGATCTCCACAATATCTCCTTGGGCGAGTCCCTCAATGGAGGATCGAGGAATCAGAAAATCTGATAATTCTTCAATTGACACGGGTTTATTAGCTACAGCTCTTCCCGAGATGACTCTGATTCCAGAAAAAGCTTTTTCAATATCCATTTGAGTCTCCCCTTCAACAAAACAATAGCCACGCAAAGAATCAGGTATAAGTATTGCGTAAACACGAGATCCTTCTTTATTGGCTTTGAGGTCAGTCATTCTCGCCAAGCTTTTTTCTTGACCAATTTTGGCTCTGAAAGTAAATATTGGCATTTTTATCACGAAGATGTTGATACAACTAAGAAATCAACGAGTATGCCTATTATGAAACCAATAAAACCGATGAAAAATATTCCTAAAGCTACAATTCGAGATGTTATCACAAGTTCTTTACCAGAAGGTCTGCGTGTACTCTTTAATAATAAACGCTTGGACTTTATGTAGTATCTAGTGGCTACTTGGACAAATCCCATAACTTCTCATCTTTGAATATCACTTGCTAATTAAAAGCAAATCGGTATCTCTCGCTTCTAATTAAACTAATTCCCTATAGCTTTCAATATTTCACCTCTGGAAAAAGGGGTCATCACTTATAATTGGGAACGATTAGATTATATATCTAATTTTTAAGAAGTCATTTGTGGAGATTTCGTTTCAGCGTGGTATTTTACTTAGGTACGGCTCCGATAAACTGATACTGGATCCAGAGTATTCCTCTGTACCAATCGGAATTCCGACTTTAGTTTCTCACGCTCATTCCGATCACACAGCAGCAGTAACGGGGGCGTGTACGACCTATGGAACACCCCAAACATTAGATCTTTTCACTTGTTCGCAGGTGAAGAAAAGAGCGAGAAATTTCGAAGCTCGTGAATTTCATGAACCATTTGAGATTAGAGCATTTGAAATTGAGTTTATCAAAGCTGGTCATTTACTTGGTGCAGCTCAGATGGTTATCAGAGCAGGTGATGAAACAGTTCATTTTACTGGTGATTTTTGCCCAACAGAATTGCTTACTGTAGACGGTGCGGAAATGCCTAAAGATGTTGATATATCCATTTTAGATAGCACTTATGGCGACAAAAAAATTCAGTTCAACGATCGTGTAGTTATTAGACAAAAACTATTCTTATGGCTCATTGAAGAATTGAATAATAATAGAATGCCAGTCATCAACGTGACTCATTTAGGAGGAGCTCAAGAAATCATCAAGTTATTTAACCAATTATTGACCGGGGTTACATTGTACATTCACCCAAGAATTGCAGTGGTTAATGAAATTTACAAGAAAAACGAAATTGAGTTGGATTATGAGATCTTGAATAAAAAGACAATTACAAAAATTAAACCAGGAAAGTCAATTATTATTTTACCCAGAGCATCGTCCTCAATAAAGGAACTAAATAGCTACCCTGAATCGTCGAATTTTGACATTACTCGAGCTATTGTAACAGGTCAATCCGCAAAATATCCATTTAGTGCATTCGATTTTTCTGCTGCACTTTCAACTCATGCATCATTTCCAGAGTTAATTGACACAATTGACAAATTGGACCCACATCATGTGTTCACACATTACGGGTATGCAAACCAGATGTCCAAAACTTTAGAGACCGACTACAAAATTTCTTCTTCAGACATCCGATTTTGCGATAAACAATTAGTGAGAGATTTAAAGAAAAATGGACGGCCCTCGACTAAAAATCGAACAAAAGGATACAAATGGGGGGATGAATGGTTTGCCTAATGAGACAGAAGCAAGTGAACATGTTGAAATTGAAGACCAAGCTGAGGATTTTCTAACATCTGGGATATTAAAAAACAGCTCAAAAGCAGATAAAAAATTATTTTCGGATATTCAAGATCATATCTATAAATACTCAAGGCGTAATAGCCATGAATATACACCCCTAACATTGGAATACAGGGTTTCATCTATTGCCTATTGCAGTCGTAAAATATTACTTAGCAAAAATCAACAAATATATTTGAGTGAGGAGGATGTAAACCACCTCCCTGAATGGTTTCTGGATGAAGAAAGGGATGACGGGAAACCAATATTTGGAAGTTTCACCTCCGGACAATTTATTCACGAGGTTATTCAAGAAGGATTGAAGTCCCACGTTCTTGGGATGGAAAAAGAGGTCAGTCTGAAAATTGGGAATGCAAAATTGATCGGTCATTATGATTTGTTAATGGAGGATGAAAATGGAGAAAAAGTGGTCATAGATATAAAATCAACCATGATACCCAGAACACTTCTGCCAAATATTGCCCATACAAAGCAATTAATGGCGTATCAGGGTCTCATGGGCGCAATCAGAGGTGGGCTCCTTTATGTCAACCGCAACAACTTTCAGATGAGTTACATCAGCCAGGACTTTGACAAAGAAGAATTCTCCAATCTCACGGCCAAAGTTACGAACCTAGCATACCACGAAGAAAGAAATTCACTCCCAATGATAGATGAAACTATTTATGAGAAGGAATGTAAATCAGAGTATTTTCAGTGTCAATACTATCAATTTTGTTTCAAAGATGAAGTTTCATAAAGTAAGGATTCCAAATTAAAAGAATAAAATGATCCCATCATCTAATTCAATCGATAACTACAATTAGGACAGAATGTCCACGATCCCTCCAGAATAAACTGACAATTGGGGCAAAAATTATTTCGTTGCTCTGAGAAGGCATTCGACTTGCGTCTAACCCCTCTGAACAAGAATGGTGGAAAGAAAAAGAAGAGGAACGGGAAAGGAAAGTCGAATACGAAGAAAGCTACGATGCTGACGATCGATAACAAGACAAGTCCAACTAATATTCGAGAATATCTTTTACCTTCTAACGGATTGATCGACAACATGTTTGTCTGTCGCTTAACATTATTGAAGATGTATCTAATGGCTATTCCTGTTCGATTTACAATTCCCTGGAAAATTCGTCATTCAGTATATTAAAAATTGGTTTAATTGCATTTTGAACTTCTTGATGAGCCCACGAGACGAGATTGAAACTTGTAAACAATTCCAAAGCATCGATATCGAGTTCGTGTAGAACCTCCTCATTCTTCTTCACCCATGTAACTAACTTATCGTTTAAGCCTTTCACAATATCATACACAGTGTTTACTCGATCTTTAAAATACTCATCTGATAATTCTGGGTTTAGATACTGAGCCAACTGCCTAATTGGTTCTACGAACTCTGCCGTCTTTGATGCATTAAAGTCACCAGTATCATACAGGTAGAATTTTGCATTTCTTGTATAATACTTAATTCGATGATTGCCCTTAACTATTGCCAGGTGATTAATATGATCAACAGCTTCTAATTTTTCAAGATGATAGTACAGCTTGGATAAACCAATTTTTGTATCCTCATCTAGTTCAATGTTAACATGCTCGAGCAATTCCTTCGCTCTCAGAAGATGCCGTTTCTTCTTATACATGGCATCCATGATCCCTACTCGCAAAATCTTGAGAATTGCAGTTCGAACAGGGTCGCGTGATATTTTGAAAAATTCTGGATCGTAAATCTCCTGTATTACAGGTAAATTCTTCCAATGATCAAATAATGCCTCTTCTGATGCTATTGGTTTTAATTTAGTTCTCTGAGGCAATTCTATACCTATATGGTATAATGACTTTATTAATTTACGCCTAGATGGTAAAACTGGTGATCAAAATAACACCACTCAATACCCATTGAATTGTAGTATCTTTTTATGATATTCAATTTTTACGACAATTCAATGACATTTGAATAGTACTATTTTCGACAAGTTTTTATACCATTCAACATATTCTGAATCGTAATGAGCGAAGACAGCGACCTTCCACAACCACTGCAAGAAACAATGCAACCTTTAAATGGACAGGTGGATAGTGGATTACCTGGACCAGATGGATCAAGTATGAACCAATACTTATTCTTCTTGTCTGGGCAGTTCATCTCTCTAATGGGATCCGGCATTGTGCAATTCACCATCATTTGGTGGATTACAATTACAACCCAAAGCGGTTTTTACTTAGCACTCGCCTCCTTAGTGGGGTTTGGTCCAACTCTTATTGTGGGGCTATTTGCCGGAGTTTATGTAGATAGATGGAATAGAAAGAAAATTTTAGGATTTGTTGACGGAATGGAAGCTCTTGCATCGATGGTTTTGGTCGGATTATTCTTTTTTAATGTGGTGGAAATCTGGCACATCTTGGTTATTCTAGGACTACGCAGTCTATCTCAAGGTTTTCATGAACCTGCAATTCAAGCGATCATACCGCTGATGATACCTCGAAAAAGTCTGTCGAAAGTGAATTCTTTTGTATATATGAGCACTGCCTTAATTTTCATGATTGGTCCTGTAGTCGCTGCATTATTGCTAGCCACTGTCGGACTAGAAAACATGCACTTGATCATTTTGATTGATATGGCTACTTTTCTAATCGCCTTAATTCCGCTTATTTTCATTACCATACCTCCCGTAGTTCAGAAACTCCAAGACACGGGTGAGAAGAGACCGTTTAGAGAAGATTTCAGTGAAGGTATAGTTTTCATTAAACAAAAGAAAGGACTCTTATCCCTTCTGAGTATGTTTACCGTGACCAATTTCTTCTCAATGCCATTGTTAATCCTAGTTCCTCTTGTTGTGACAAAACCAAGTTTATTGAATAGTAATGTGATAACGCTAGGCATTGGCTTTTTTGTGTTACAGTTAGGAGTTTTTTTCGCTGCCCTGACAATGATAAAGTATAATCCATTCCGAAAAAATACAACTGGGGTATTTGTTGGGATTTTCATTGGTAATGTTGGGATCTTCATTGTTACACTCGGTGCTCTCTGGGGTAATATCAACCTATTTTACACGGGTATGATCCTCTTTGGTATCACCACGCCCGTTGCTAACGTTAGTTCCCAGAACATTTGGCAGGTTGTAGTTCCTCCCGAATTGATGGGGCGTGTGTTTGCGGTTCGACGCACAATTGCGCAGAT
>JACZSS010000110.1 GCA_022574115.1 Candidatus Heimdallarchaeota archaeon
ACCCATGCTTTACCAAAAGCATTTTTTTTGATGGCAACTCAGAACCCAATTGAACAAGTAGGAGTATATCCTCTTCCCGAGGCACAATTGGACCGATTCATGATCCGACTCATCATGAAACTACCAAATTTTGACCAAGAATTTGAAATTTTGATATCAAAGAGGGCAGAATTCATACCATCTGTCTCCTCAGTTACGACTTCGGCCGAGATTATTTCTGCTCAAGAGGAAATCGAGAAGATTGAAATCTCAGATGAAGTGTTACACTATATTGCTCGGCTCGTGGTGGGAACAAGGTTTTTACCAGCCCTTTCACTCGGGGGGTCTCCCAGAGCAAGTTTAGCTCTAATGAGCATGGGTCGGGCATGGGCTGGATTGAATGGTAGAGCATACGTGGAACCGGACGATATCAAAAAATTGTATTATTACGTGATGAACCACAGATTAATCCTAACTCCTCAAGCTGAAGTGGAGCAAGTTCCTATAGAGCAGGTAATTCGGAATGTGCTAAATAACACACCCGTAAAAGTCTAAAATAGCATGATGTCAGATGAGTAGTAAAGAAATAATCTCAGATCTCAATTTTGGCGAGAAGAATCCGATTCAAATCTCGATCTCTGCATATGGAATTATGTTTCTTTTACTTAGCCTAGCCATAGGTCTTATCGGGTTACAATTAAATGAGCCTCTACTTTATTTTCCTGGCATTGTCCCCCCATTAGTATTTGTCTTGTTCATTCTCCGCTTGTCGATTGCAAAAGGTCTTGAAATTGAAGTGCAAGTTACGATCCCGTCAACTCAAGTCAAAGCCAAATCATTCGTGACAATCGAGATAGATTTTATAGCTAAAGCGAAGATACGAGGACTAGTGTCAATTGAGACATCCGAGGGGTTATTTCCAGTTGTTAAACCTGAACATTCATTTATTTCCTTAAATAATGATGAGCGAAGCACTGACACCTTTGTTTTTTTTGCACCTCGAAGGGGAAAAGAAAGAGTGAAGTCACTCTCATTTCAATATAACGGCATTATTGGATTTTTTTACGCCGAAAAAACCGTCGAAATTAATCAGGATTTAATTATCCTCCCTGAACCTCAAAGAATTCAGCTTCCTTGGAACTTGAAACAAAGAATCATGGATCAGTTTGTTTCCCAAATTACGGTAATGATTAAAGGCCGAGGGACAGAATTTCTAGCGTTGAAGGATTTTGAATATGGCGATGAATTGCGCCATATATCATGGAAAGCAACCGCAAAATTCAACAAACTCATTTCAAAAGAATTCGAGGAACCGATGCAATTAAGATTTTTGATTGTTGTAGACGGATCGTTGTCAATGGCAGGACCAAAGCTGGAGTTTGCTCTATCTGCTGCAATTGAGCTAACGACAGTCATAAGACGTTCCGAATTCACTGTGACTATCCTAGTTCACGGAGATCATACTTATAGAAATATTAAGATTACCTCCTCATCAGGTGCCCTGCAATCATTGGCAATTGAATTACATAACGTAATCCCATTAGGAACAGGTCTTAATTACGACACACTGTATGATACGATTACTACAAAAAAACTGACTAATAGTGTAGTAATTTTTATCTCTGATCCTGAATTGCCAAAAAACATCATTCAAGAAGGACTTGTCAAAATTAGAAGGTATTCGCAAAGAGTATTCTTTTTATCTTGCTTTACACCTGGGTTTGGAGCCTTATCATATTCAGAAGTTAGAGATGAACTTGTGGATAGTGTATATCAATACAATTACAGGCGTGAAATAATAGAGAAAAAAATACTGCGAGAATACGAGAAACAGGAAGCCCAGATTATCGTTGCGGTAAAGAGTTCAAACTCCAACTACCACTCACTTGAGACTTACAATACAAACGTACTCTTAGAGTTGAAACGAGCCTTGGATCTGGAGAACAAGATTGTCCGCAGGAGCAGGAGTGTAATGAAAAATGCGTGAAGATCCACTTGTTTTCAAGGATTGGGAGGTTGGTCATCCAATCAACAAATTTGTCAAACCCGTTTTAACGATTGACGCCAGCCTTTCATTGATAATAAATCTGATCTTTATTGTCTTAGGAGTAGTAGCACAAAGTGCGGTTGCAATTTTTTCCTTTATCACCGTATTGTTGGTGCTACTATTCATTGAATTAGCACTCGATCAACACACTAGAAACATAAACAATCGGATTTTAACCATTTTTGGATACTTTGGGGCTATTTATCTTTTCGGTTTAAATTTAATTGGTGGAGTATCAATATTCATCGTGCTGATCATATCGTCACTGTTATTATTAAAGATAGGTTTCATCCCGTTGGTCATTTCGACCCTACTAATAACCGGAGATATCTTGATACCAAAATCTGAGTATGCACGGTTAAAGCTTGAACAACACCTGAATATACTTTCCGTTACTGAATATGCTATAAATCAGAATAAGTTGAACCGTGAGCGTAAGGAATTAAGTAAAGAGTTGATTGTTCCTTACCTTGTTGGTGTTGTTGTTATCTCAATAATCGCCGTTATTCTTAACAACTTAGACGAACTTGGCCAATTAATTGTCCTAACAATTCTCAAACTTTTCCTCCTCGCCTCTGGACTTAGTATTTTTGCCTTACTGATGGTTTGGAGATTTGTGAATACTGGTCGGATTCCATTGATCGGTCGATTTCTTAGATCTAAACAAATGGATCAACCACCTGTTAATCCAGAATTACAAGTAAAATAGTATTACATATATTTTACGACTGCATGACCAAATTCACTGCATTTTATTGGAGTGACGTTGTCCATTTGACGAGCAAGGTCATATGTTACTTCTTTGTTGGCAACTGCCCTTTGAATACCCCTCTGAATTAGCTCACCAGCTTCAGGCCATCCCATATAGTCAAACATAATGGCAGCAGACAACATGACAGAAGATGGATTAACTTTGTCCATGTCTGTATATTTTGGCGCAGTACCGTGGGTGGCTTCAGCCACCATAACACCAGTGACATAATTGATATTTGCACCTGGTGCCATTCCTAGACCACCAACAATTGCAGCAGCAGCATCTGATATGTAATCACCATTGAGATTCATAGTTGCCAAGACCGAGAATTCGGATGATCTTAGTAATATATGTTGAAAAATTATATCGGCTATGCGGTCGTTAATAAGAATTTTGCCTTCGGGCATCTTACCATCATGTTTGTCCCATAGTTCATCTTCGGTGATGATCTGCTCTCGGAATTCCGAGGTTGCTACCTCATATCCCCAGTTTTTGAAAGCCCCTTCTGTGTACTTCATAATATTACCCTTATGAACCAGAGTCACTAAAGGGAGGTTTTTTTCAATAGCATACTTAATCGCGGCCCGAACCAATCTTTTAGAGCCAGTTTCTGAGATTGGCTTAATTCCAATACCGGAATCTTCCCGGATCACCTTTCCCATCGATCTAAGAAGCTTCAACAGCTTCTTTTGATTTTCATCATCCTTGGCGAACTCAATCCCTGAATATACATCTTCTGAATTTTCCCTAAATATCACAATATCCAATTCCTCGGGGAATTTTGTTCGTGTGGGTACACCTTGAAAGTATTTGACTGGCCTTACACAAACATAAAGATCTAAAATTTGTCTTATACCAACGTTTAGAGATCTGAAACCCTCACCAATTGGTGTTGTGAGTGGACCTTTTAGGGCTACTTTATATTCACGAATTGCGTTTAGTGTGTCTTTTGGAAGGTAAACATTTCTCTGCTCGTCGATAGGAATTTTTAGTAATTCTTCGTCAGTCAGCTCGGGATTATAAAACGCTCTGGCTTCATCTCCTGCATAAATCTTGAACCACGAAATCTTTTTAGAACCACCGTACGCCTTCTGAACGGCCGCATCAAGAGTTGGAAGGGTGGCTTTGAAAATATCAGGACCTATTCCGTCGCCAACAAAATATGGAATAATAGGATTATCAGGTACAAATAATTTTTCATCCCTCATTTCAATTTTCTCTCCATCAGACGGAGGTTGGATTTTTTGAAACATTAAGCAATTTTCGTGCTAATTCTAATTAAAGTTAGATGATAGGAAACTACAATTTTGTTTTTGCAATATGATGCACATTATTCGAAAATTACTCGTTCCTGTTCAATTGCACGAGTTTTTATTTTAAGAAGAATAACGGAAAAAAAAATGGATGTGAGACCATAGAAAAATGATTTGACGTAAGCTTCGTTAAATGCTAAATTAAGTGTAATTTTAAATGGCCAAAAATATGGATTGAGGAGTAATAAGCCCGTCTCTGATAAGGGATCAGCTATTAATCCAAAATAGAAAATAAAGGCTAAGGCGAAGTTGAAAGTTGAACCTAACCTATCCCCTGCATCTTTACTAAGAAGTAATTGGGCACTAAGCAGGATCTGCATTGACGTAAACGTTAAAACTACAAATAAAAGAAAAATTAGTATAATATTTTTTATGGTTAGCACGTCTGTAGCGAAGACTAGTGCTCCGATTGCATTTTCCCCATTTTCACTTCTCGACGCCGCCAACTTTGCTATTAAAATCCCGATAAAATAGCTGAAAACCGTGGCAATGCCATAGGATAATCCGGTAATGAGTTTAGATAGGATGAGTTCTCGTCTGTATTTGACTGAAGCAAGAATGAGCTCCATCATTCCCTCTTGCTTTTCAGCGGAAAAGCCAGTGATCCTGATTGAAGATGATGTTAGCATTAGAATTAGGAAAGCCATGTAAGCCAGTGGAAATGCTAATGCACCTCGATCTTTTAATTTTCCGCCCTCGAATGTGTCTTGTGCCGCATATAGTTGATTTGCTTGAATAACTGGAATTGAGGTTGGTGCGAGCAGTTCCTCAGTCACAATCACCTCAATTAGCTTGGTGATGACCCCCTTCATTACAGACTCTGAACCTAATCGGGTGTCTGAGATGATCATGAAATATCGAGCCACATTAGTTTCATTAGCGACTGAGGTAAAGTTGACGGGTAACCAAAAAGCATTCTCTGCATCAAAAAACTCAGTTTCGGTAACAATTTCTTTTAGTTCAAGCGATGCGTCTTGGTCGAAGAAAGTTTGCATCGAAATAAGTATCGCTTCTCCCAGATTGAGTCCATTAATACCCACATCCTCGTTTAAGTAACTTATTTCAAAGGGATCTTCAGCTCCTAAAAGGGCTGGAAGTAAGCCAAATGCCCCAATAAGTAACATCGGAATTAGCAGTGTGAATAGGACTGCTTTTTGTTGAAAAAGGGCTTTTAGATCCTTTTTCAATAGTACTTTTAATTGCATATCACTGCTCCTTGGACCTAAATGCTGCGACAATTGCGTCTTCGAGCGTCAAACCTTTAGCAAAATGATTTTGGATTTCCTCTCTCGAACCAGATTTTATGATTTTGCCCTTCTTGATTATCACAATGTTCTTAGCTAGTTCTTCGAGATCCGTTAGAATGTGACTAGACATTAAAACTGTTTTTCCGGAATTAACCTGTTCTTGGATTAGCTTTCTGATTATTGCAGCTCGCGCTAAATCTAATCCGGTTGTTGGTTCATCAAGTATAAGGAACTCTTCTCCAACTAGAACTGCTCGAATAAATCCAATCGCTCGTTGCTCCCCTCCTGAAAGCACACCCCACTTCTTGTCTGCGACTTCTGATAGGTCTAGACGATCAAGTAAGCTGTTTATTCGTCCACGATAGTCCGAAATTTTTTTTCCAGACAACTCTATCATGAATTCGATGTTTTGCCTAGCAGTCAACCCTTTGTAGCCGGCATTATCTTGCGGTAGTAGGCCAATTTTGGATCTGATAATTTCCTGATTTTCAGGTACTCGCAAACCGAATACCTCGACTTTTCCTGATGTAGGTTTAAGCAGTCCAACAATTATTCTGATCGTACTGGTTTTGCCAGCTCCGTTAGGGCCGAGTAAAGCCGTTACTTCACCTTTTTGAATGCTTAAATCGATACCTCGTAGGATACGTACTCCATCAATTTCTTTGTGGACTTGCTCCATAAGGCACACTGGGTCTTGTTTCAGAGCTAATGCCACAATATCATGGCATTTATAAGAAAATTTAAGCATTTATGAGATACCCCTTTTGAAAAATTGTATTAACGGTTTGATAGATAATTTTGCACTTTTTTTGGCAAAATGTTCGATCAGAAAAAAATTTAACAAAGAGTAAAAGGTTAACGATTTATGGAATACAATACCCTTTTAGTCAACAGAAAGGAAACTTATTGGATTATTCAGCTAAATACTGGCACAAATGCATTCTCTGCCAATTTATTACATGATTTAATTTCAATCTTTGAGGAGACGTCACAAATTGAAACTCTATCCGCTCTTATTCTCACCTCGACTTCTAAAATATTCTCTGTAGGTGGTGATTTGAAAGCTATGAAAACGCATCTGGACAAGGGGAATCCGAGTGGTTACGTGGATGAGATTGTTCCGTTGGTTCATAAAGTTATCTTAGCTATGGTGCGACATCCGCTTCCAATCATTGTTGCCATAAATGGAAGTATTGCCGGGGGAGGTATTTCTCTTGGACTAGCTGCGGATCACCTCGTTAGCCTCGAAAACGCAAAATTCGCTTTTGCGTTTGGTAGTTTAGCGTTATCTCCCGATTCGGGGAATTCACTTTTGATTCAAAAGCATTTTGGATCATCATTTGCCTTGGAGTCAATTACACAAGGGAGAGTTGTATCTGCTTATGAATTATCGCAAATCTCGCATATGGTGATCACTTCTGCTGAAAGCTTGTTGCCCAAGGCTGAGGAATTGGCTAAGAATTATAGTTTAACAGATAGGTGGGCAACAAAGCAGACAAAGTACCTGATTAATCGTCGGATGATTCAAGAACTTGAGGAGCAGCTTGATTTTGAATTTCAATCGATTCATGAGGCGTGCTTACGGCCTAATTTTGCACAATTATTAACTAAAATGCTCGAACAAATGAATAAAAAATCTTAATTCCGACCCTCGGAGGGGAAAATACATCATTTTATCAAGATTGCAAAAGAGATGTCTTTTAGATCGCTTAAGCTGAGAATTATTTTATATAAGTGAATAATATTTCAGGGTTAAGTAATATGGCAGAAGACAAAGATTCTAGTGATGACTACCAAGATAACATATATGATGATGAGGAACAACCTAAAAAGAAAGGGAGTGTGATTAAAGCCATTGGTATAGGTATCGGTGCTACTTTAATCCTCGAACTGGTAATTGGTCTTGCTCTAGAGGCGGAAACAAACCTGGTACATAGATATATTTCCTATATGCTAGGAATTGCAATTTTATTTGTCGCATCTATTTATGCGAAAAGTACCCTAAAAATGTTCTTTTTGGGCACTCCTGTGATAATTGTATCAAGTTTTGTTTTTCCATTAATACTACCATCAACATTTACAGCATTGATGAGTCCATTTGTGACTATCGTTCCGTCTTTGATCGGGGTCAGAGATAGTTTAGCTGTCACAGGGCTTCTCGACGTAACGAGAGAGGGATACATCGAGTTACTTATTTTCTATGGGTGGGCTATAGATTTAATTATAGCAATGGTTGTGGGAACTTTGGCTTCAATAGGTCTGACAGGAGTTGTCAAACTATTTGCTGGTAAGCCAAATATTCTTACTATTTTTACATTTATCTACTCGCTCTTTTTCATTCTAATCGGTGTGATTCTTT
>JACZSS010000111.1 GCA_022574115.1 Candidatus Heimdallarchaeota archaeon
ACCGGAAAACTTCGTTTTCCCAGTGTCCTGAAAATCTTTGATTTTCATGATTTTGCAAGGCTAGTTGTGCTGTTGCGTATACAACAGAGCCGACAGAAACCCAGACAATTTCAGCACTTTTTAGAATTTTAATAGTTTCCTTAATTATATTTTCGAATTCATCCAATGACAAGATTTTATATTTTAGGTTAAAATTATATTTTTCTGCTATAATTTTTGCATATTCTATATCCTGGGAATTTTCAAGGCCTATTGTAAAGCATGTGAAGTCAAAGTTATGCTTTTTGCATAAGAAAGCTATTAGGGTGCTGTCTACGCCGCCAGAGAACAATATACCAAATTTTCCCAGGTTATTTGCTCTTGTAGTTACCGCTTTTTCTATCAAATCCTTGAGTTTTCTCTTTGCTCTTTCTTTATTGGTCTCTAAATTTTCATATTTAGTTTCTATAGAGGCTATGAGCTTTTCCCATTCTTCTTTTTCTATTAAATTGTTTTCTTTAATGAAAATTTCCATTTGTTTTGGAATATATAGTTGTTTTAAAAATCTTATCAATTATTATTAGATATGTCCAAAACCAACAGACTATTTTTGACTCGGTTTTTGAGCAGTGAATCGCGAGAGCTCGCTCTCGCTCGCTCAACTCACGGAAATCAGAGATTTCCGACAGATTTAAATAATGTAATTTTAACTAAATTGCATAATGGCAAAAAAATAATTATCAAGTTATTTGAAAAACCTATCCGAAGGATATTTAAATAATTTTTACTACTTATAAAAATCAAAATGGTTGAAAAATTCTACATCAAGTTCCTCAGTAAATTCAAGGTTGAAATTTGAAAAGTATGTCAAAACGAGACCGTAGAAACCGTTCGGAAATATATTCGTCGGAATTGTTAACTTTGGACCCTCATCTGTCAGAGTTGGCCCATCTCTAGATTCCCATTGTAAACTAAATTCGAGATTCGTCTTGGGACCTGAACCGCGGATGTAATCAATGTAAATGGAGTAAATACCCTTGGTCGGGGCACCAAATACAACTATTTCGGAATTGCTTCCAGGAAACGTACCTTGTGCCGTCAATAAATCGTTATCAAATGTAAATTCTTCCCCAGGAGGGACCACATACATGTCTAAGTCCATCTCCTCTTCCCAAGTTAAGAATAGAATAACTTTTTCTCCTTGCTCAAATGGAAGGTCAATTCTTTTCTCTATCATAGATTGATCCAAAGTTGGTCCTTCAGCAACTACGTCTAAATTGTCGTCCAGTGTACCATTAGTACCTTGATAAACAAGTCCAGCAACTGCCTGAATACTCAGTTCTGGGAAATCATCCAAAGAATAATCTTCGACACTCACCTCGAAGTCACCGTCAATGCTTACATCAGGTTCTGGGGTAAAGACGGCCATGGGAGAGGGGATTGGATCGTTTACCAAATATCGTGTTATCAGATTAAAATTTATCTCAATAGGGCTGAATGGCATCTTCACAACGTGTACTAGAAGCGTGTAGGTTAAGGAATCTACCGCAACTAGCAGATTTTGTGCAAATTCTTCGGATGTTGAACTGGAGTAGAATCCTCCTCCTACATAGGTTACGTCGCTAGTTGCTACGAGGAGGCCAAATTCATTAAACAAAAAGAAATCAGGGAGAAAACCTATTTCAGCCCACGTCCCCTGAAGGGCCAAATACGTGGCATTCGAAGGAACATCGAGGCGATAACTACGAAAATCACCAGATTCTGGTCTAAATCCCCAATCAAATGAACCGAAAAATGAATTTGATTGGTAGGGATATTCATTCACTAAATCAGATCCAATAACACGGGCATTGTCTCCATATCCGACTTGTTCGTCCACAGTTACCGTAAGAGGGATATTCACAAGTTCATCGCTGTTATCCGTTAAGCTTATCGATAAAGAAGCGTAAAGGGTTTCTGTTGGATGAGCGTCTAGAGAAAATCCGAATTGCCCAGTATTGGCAGAAATTACAGCATCTTGGAACTCGGTGTAGTCATAGGCTTGGGCATAACCCAAGTACTGTAATCCGGTCCACCCAGGTACTTCCAATATATACCCTTCATCAACAAATTCTAGAAGTGGGTCTCCTTGAAAATCAGATACTGGATTTCCGATATAAAATTGCTGCATCCAACCAATCTCAGTGCTGGCATCAATGACTATATTACCTGTACTAGAATCTCGAATTGTTACTTCGGGGAGCGAAATTCCCACATTTCGAATGTTGTCAAATGATCGACTCGTCAGAGAAAGTGATATTTGAAAGAAATCTGATTTCCTCCAAGATTTCTCTAAATCCCAAATCGACTCAAGATCTACAATTGTTAACGATTCGGCTGTCGAATTGAACTCGAATTCACTGGATTGAGACTGAGTTAGTATTTGCGGATTAATTATGTAATTAGCTGCTTGAATGTCTAAACCATCTCCATAATAGAATTCAACTTGTTGGGTGGTTGTAGCGGTAGATTCACTCAAATAAAGGAAAAAGTCAGGATATTGGTGCTCGATTAAAGGATGGTTTAACTGAGACCCATCTCCACTGGTGAAAATAAAGCTGAACGAAGATTGTAGTCGTTCTCCAAATATAAGGGCTCCAGAAGTAGAGCTAATAAGTAGCTGATCCCCGTTTATTATAGAAGATACAGCGTCAAAAGCATTAACAAGTCCAGCTCCTTGATGGGTCGCTGGGAAACCTAAATCGACAGCATTACTTTTTAAATGAACTCGTATATCCCCAAAATCGTAAATAATATCATTACCCTTGAACGCTTCAATCATTAGTGCCAAGATACCGCTAACTCTAGGAGCGGCCTCACTGGTACCACCAAAAATGCCCGCTGCACGAGATCCATTACCCAAACCAGTGATTGTTGGCTAGTTAACAAATCCGGCATGTCCAGGCGCCAGGATATCAGGTTTGATTGCACCATATGGAGTAGGTCCCCGTCCCGAAAACCACGCAACGTCGTTTTTGCCCAGGTTATTTTCGATAAAATGAAATGATGTGGTAGCACCAACAGTAATTGCCATCGATGCTGCCCCTGGGGTGGCAATTGTACCATAACCTGGACCCCCATTTCCAGATGAGGCGACAAATATGATCCCTGGATAATCATTGTAAAGTATATTGGGTAAGCTGAGATAATCTAAAAAAAGTGAATAGAAATCCTGCCCTTTGAGAGAATTGGCTCCGATAACATCATCAGATATAACCAATCCAGCATCACCCCATGAATTAGATGCAATATCAACTACTTGCTCGCGGTTGATATCCCAATCGATACCAAACACACCCTCTGGATCAATTCCCACGGGTTTGTAGCCAGCAACCCATAACCATCCTAATACAAAATCTGCTAGGGACAGTCCCTTGGTGGCCACAATTTGAGCACCAGGTGCAGATCCAGGAAGATTCACAGTCGTTGCATTTTCTATCTCCTCTGTGGCTTTGTCGTCAAACAATAGAATGTCAGATTGTCCCTTGCTAACTGCAGCGGACGCACTGAGGGTTCCATGACCAACTGGGTCATATATTGTAGCGAGGCCTGCACCAGAGGTATCAATTCCCTCAACAAGGATATCCCCGATTAACGGATTGGTTATAACACTATATCGATCTAACGTAGTCGATAGTCCACCCATTGATACGTCATTAATTCCATCCCCATCAAGATCTCTGGCTATTATTGGATTATCAAATCCAAATGGTTCTTCATCTTCAAGAGACCAATCAACTAAACTAAGGTAAAATCGTCCGCTTTCAAGAATATTTCCTGCTCTAGATAGTGAGATTGCCAATGAAGTGTCCAAATCCACATAGACTGTGTCATAAAATCCACTGATTTCAGAGTCGACCAAAACGAATAGGAAAAATTGATCAGCAATATTAGCAACCAGACTTTGTTGAGCCATAAAACCCACTTTATAGTTTCCAGAAACCGAGGTTTGAATCCCATCAATTTTTAGATCTTGTAGCAAGAGGCCAATTTCATTCGATTTTGCATAACGTTGTTCTTCGCCAAGCCAAATGGTGTAGTTTCTCGTAGAGACGGGCAAGTATTGACCATCGGGTCTGGTTTCTGATTGGAGAGTAACATTGGAGATTCCAATCCCTGCACCAGTTGCATCAAAACTTGCTGTAATTCCCGAGGAAAGTAGTTTAGCCGATCCATCTAAATCCGATAATCCCAAATCGACACCAGAATCGATAATTCCAATCGTCACGCCATCTCCAGTCACATTAAATTCATCCCAAACTCTTTCCGTTTGAACAATATCTTTTATTACATAGCTGTTTGGGGTTAGTTGGCCGTTTGAGGGCAGAGAAACCGAGCTGGTGAAATTAACTAGTTGATCGGGCAGTACCAGTTTAACCCGCTCATCATATAGAATATTGCGGGCAACACCCTGACTCGAAATCTCCACAAAGTGTAGATAATCAGAGCCAATCTTAAGAGGGGCAATAATTGAATTCTGAAAAGGGATCGGTGAACTTGTATAAATCATAAATTGATTATTCTTAATGTAGTCTGGTAACACTCCAGTCTCTGAAAAGTCCTCAAGAATCTGAATTCCTTGAATGGATAACGCTTCAACACTATTCAGTGATTTTTGTATTTCATCTTCGTAGTAATCTATTTGGGGTTTAAGAGAGGTGGGTTGTGCAGAATAGATCGATGCAGTATTGACGAGTAGCATAATCATAATGGCATTTATGATGAGCTTACCGTATCTCAATAAGCCAAATTCGGAATGAATCTACTTTAAAATTCGCTTATGTGCCAAATATTTTGTTATGAGAATCCAAATATCTTGAAATCATCTCTAGATTAAATTCATACGTCTTCAGCCAACCATATGTTTAAGAGTATTCAGGAGATAATATAATTGATACCGGGTCCTAGTCCTTAGCGTCTCATTGGTAATACCAATGGAGGGTTATTAAATCAAGATCAATGGAATTGAAATAACATATTTAGAAGATGTACAATCTGTTAATAATTTGGTGGATTATATTTTTGATCTTCGAACTCCCATTGGGATAGATTTGGAGACAAATTCCATCTATGTGTACAAGCAAGAGATCTGTCTTATGCAAATAGAAGTAAGTCAAGAGATCTATCTACTTGATATTTTAAAACTCGGAATGCCGCCAAGCCTTAAAGATCTGCTCACATCGCCGTTAATACAGAAGACTTTTCAAGATATGCAGTTTGACTTGGCAATAATAAAATCTCAATTCGATTGTCAGCCCACTAATCTATTTGATATTAGCACTTGTGACAGAATGCTAGGCAACCAATCAAATCACCCCTCTCTTGAGATTATGGAAGAAAAATACCTTGGAGTTGCTATTGAGACCAAAAAGAAATTACAAAAAAGCAACTGGGGAATCCGTCCATTAGCCAAGAATCAGATCCATTATGCTGCTAAAGACGTTCTCAACTTGGTTCGAATTAAAGAAAAAATGGAATCTATTTTGGAGAGAGATTTTAGACTCGGTTGTTTTCAAACTTACATGGATAATTTTACTCCTATAAACCTCGAAAGAAAGTTTAACATTAATTTTATGTGGAATAAAAAAGTGATGCTCAAAGAACCGGATAATCTGAGCCAAATCGTACTCACAAAGTTAAAACAGATTTTGATAATCCGAGAAAATTCTGCCGAAAAATTCAATAAACCATCCCACTGGGTCATACCGGATCAAAAACTGCTGTCAATTGCTGAAAGGCAGTTTAAATCAAGTCAGGATCTAATTCACTATTTGGGATTTAGAAATACTAAACCATTTCACCGATTCGTTGTGAATGAAATTATCAAGAAAACACAGTCTTTGGATCAAGAAATCATTACTGAGCCACCATTGGGAACGAGTCTAAAAAGATGGGCTCCTGTATCGATCCGTGAATCAAGTCCGGAAACAAAATATCGAATTAAATATTTCAAGGAATGGACTAAAACGTGTTCCTATCGAATGAAAATCCTTCCTGAATTTCTCTTCGATAAGAAATCAGGCCCTTGGATTGATTTCGACGATATCAGTGGTAATCCGCTTGAACCGATCGAATTTCCAGGAATCAGTAGCAAGTATACCACGATGTTCGCTAACGATCTGAAGCAATATTTAGATTCTGGAACATCAACGTTAGAATTTGAAGAGGTTGATATTGCCACTCGGATACAATACTCTCAAACTTGATTAGTAAGAGTACAATCGACGTGACCTTTCAATTTGGAAAAAGGCTTTGGCGGATGAGTGATAGATTTGAGCTCAACTCGATCGATCGAGTTCAGTAATTTTATTAATCAGGCAGCCAAGAATTAATCGGGACAAGAGTATGATTATTGATCGAACGATTCCACTTACAACTGCACAATCAATTTTTCTTATGGTCTTAAAAGGTTCGGAACGACCGCTAAGTGGAACTGAAATTGTAGAATCGGTGAAAAACACACTTGGCGAAAACTCAGTTCCAACACCGGGAGCGGTTTACAAGATTCTTAAATTCCTTCGGGATAATGAGTATATCGAGGAAAAATCAAGTGTCAAACCGAAGAAAAAAGATGGAACTAAAGATGGAAGGATCCATCCATATGCTTTAACTCAACGAGGAGAAAATATAGTTGTCACCGTATTTTCCCATATTAGTAGGATTTTCAGCTTCATGTGTAATTGCTGCGTTGTTGAGCAGGTAGACATCCCAACTCTAACTATGTTGATGCCAGGACAATATCAGAAACTAAAATCTTAGTTGAATTAACACCTAGCACCCATTAATTTTTTATTTAGCGCAAGCCAATGGATATTACTCACTCATAAATTTCGTTTGATCAAAATGGAGATGCGAGAGCTGGTTTCGATGCAGTTCAAGAAGTTCGTGGCGATGTGATGTCCCTCGTTGCTAATTGGGATGCAGTGAAGGGATTGACCTTTACTGACGAAACTTTCAGTACTGAATGGGCAGGACGAGAAACGCCGACTGTAGACATTACGTCAGATTTAGTAGCAATAACAACTGAAGTAGAAGATAGGATGTCTGATGACGCAACCTCAGAGACCCTTGCGATCCCAATTTCCTTTATCTTTGTGGTAATCATTACTTACGTTGAAAATAATATCTAAACGAACAGGAGGAGAATCGACTGATACAATACACGAGAAAATAGTGTTGTCCAGAATCAACTGTTTCTCAATATACAGGAAATTGGACCTGCAGACTGGAGGGAATTGGTAAAATGGTGCCTCTTGAATACATGGAAATGATTACTGAATCATACAAGAAACTAATATGTAACGTTATACTCCCATCTATTGGTGAGGAAAAGACCCTCTTCAACGCCGCTGTTGCCGCCACCCACCACCACCAATTCCTGGCCTTTGTAGAAGGGGCCGTCGCACGTCGCGCAGAAGTGGATACCAGCACCGATCAAGTCCTCTTCCCCCGGAACGTTGAGGCGCCGATAGGTGGCGCCGGGAGTCAGCAGCACCGATCGGCTGCAGTAGGAGTCGCCTGACTCGGTGGCTACCATTTTGTAGTCCCCTTGAACCTCGATGGAGGTCACGGTTTGGGCCGGCAAAATCTCCACGTCGAACCGTTCGGCATGTTCCCGCATGGCGTCGGCCAACTCGGCGCCGCCCACGCCCTGTGCGAACCCC
>JACZSS010000112.1:0-5467 GCA_022574115.1 Candidatus Heimdallarchaeota archaeon
AATTGGAGAAGATAAGAGTAAACCGGTGGGATATGCATTCACGAGCCCAATCTATGCAAAACAGTTCACCTGTAAGGAATGTAGAAATGTTTGGAATGAAGGAGAAGAGGGATCAAAACCAGTACAAGAGGACCAAGCTAAATAGACCCGCATTCCATTTCGAATAATCAACAGGTCACTTTGAATATTAATCGTGTATCAAAATTTAATTTGTAATTAAACTTATCAGTCAAGTTGCGAACGTCTATCTTGTTTGAGCTCGATCGAGTGATGTGTCAATTTGAGTGTGGGTTTGTGTAAACTAATAAAATCTTGTAATTAAGAATTATTCTTGCAATGAAATCTGCGATATATCATGAATATGGAAATCCTTCAGTGGTTGTAAAAATTGTGGAAATGGAGAGAAAGGAAATTGAGCCAAATCAGATACGGACCTCTCTCGAGCTTGCTGCAATAAATCCAGCTGATCTATTCAGCATAATGGGGAGTTATCCGCTAAAATCTCCATTTCCCAGAGTTCCTGGAAATGAGGGAATTGGCAAAATTGTTGAAATCGGTACCGATGTTACAGGCTTGCAGGTCGGCAACAGAGTCTTGATCCCAATTTTAGCAGACACCTCTGTTTGGTCAGAAGAGATCATCGTTGATGCAAACAAAATATTCGTAGTACCGGAAAATGTTGTGGCGGATCCAAAACAGATAGCAATGGCATCAGTGAACCCTCCCTCAGCATATGGTATGTTAACTCAATTTGTTAATTTGAAAAAGGGAGACTGGGTAATACAGAATGCTGCAAATTCTGCAGTTGGCAGTTGTGTAATCGGTTTTGCAAAAATAATGGGTCTGAAGACAGTAAATATTGTTAGACGCGAGGAGGTTTTGGATTCGGTAAAAACATTAGGAGGGGACATAGTTCTCGTTGACGGCACAGATTTAGCAAAACGATTGAAGAAAGAATATGGACGGTTGAATATCAAATTAGGATTGGATGGTGTGGCCGGTGAAGCCACTCATCAAATTAGTCAGTGTCTAGCAGACGGGGCAACTCTTGTTAATTACGGGGCGATGAGCATGAAAAAATGTGAGTTAGGTGTTAGTCAACTCATTTTCAAACAAATCAAACTCTTAGGTTATTGGTATTCAAGATGGACCCAAGAAGCGAAGAAGGCAGACGTGTTAAAACTAAACGAAATCACAAATAAAGCTGTTTTCGATGGAGATATTCAAGTACATGTTAATGATGTTGTTCCTCTTGAAGAAATCGAACGCGTTTTGAAACAAGCTCTTACACCAAAAGCAAATGGAAAAACGCTCATATCTGGTCCTTCTTATGCTGGATAGTAAATTGAGTTGACAGATTAATTTAGGCAATAGCCTAGCAACACTTAAAATTTAATACTCATTTCTTCAAATATGGGGAGTAACACCACCTACCTAACGAAGTCACTTTTTATCAAGGGTATGAGTTGTCCCGTGAAACTTCATTATTCTAAACAAGACAAGTATCCAGAAAACTTTGCAGAAACAAAATTTTATGACGAATTAACGAGGGGAGGTTTTCAGGTCAATGAATTGGCTAAATCTTATTATCCAAAAGGTAAAGAAATGCCAAAAGAGAGTCCTGAAGAAGCATTTATCCATACTATGGAGGAATTAGAAAATGACCGAACTATATTATTTGAAGCAACAATCTTAGCAGACTCATCTTTGATTCGGATTGATATTCTAATAAAAAATAAGAATGTGATTGAAATTATTGAGGTAAAATCTAAATCGGTAGAATCTATTGATGAAAGATTTTACACCCTTCGAGGAGAAAAACGTATTCTGGGTGAATGGCTGACATATTTAGCTGACATCTCATTTCAGACTTTTACGATGGAAAAACAGTTTCCGAGATACAAAATTGTACCATACCTCCTGATGATTGATACCACAAAGAGTGCAACGGTTGATGGACTCAATCAAATGTTCGAGATAATTGAAGACAATAACGGAAAGTTGGTAATCAATTTTGAGTCATCACCTGAAAATGTCGGGAAAAGCATCATGACCAAGATCCCAGTCGTTACAGACGTAAAATTTGTTATTGAAGAGGTAGAATTTGAAGGACGAAAATTTCCATCGCTTGTTTCTTATCTTCAAAAAGTTCTAATTCAAGGCAATAGACCCAATACGACTGTAGGACCCAAGTGCAAGAATTGTGAGTATAGAACTGAAATTGTAAATAAACAAGGAACGAATGGTTTTAGAGAATGTTGGAAGCAAATTTTGGGTTGGTCCGCTGACGATCTGAATAAACCCCATGTTTTCGATATCTGGAACAAGCGAGATGTATCCAAATTATTGGACCAAGAAATCTATCATATCCAGGATGTTCAGATAGATAATTGGAGCAGGACTAAAATTGGGGAAAGACAAATTAAGCAGATCGAAGCGATTCAGGCTGGTGATTACACACCGAAAGCAGAATGGATAGATCCCCAATTGTTTGAAGAAATGGAAACGTGGGAATTTCCTTTATACTTTATCGATTTTGAGACCGAACGAGTTGCTATCCCTTACAACCTTGGAAAGCGCCCTTATGAGATACTTGCATTTCAATATTCAATACATAAAATTGAGCAGGATGGAACTGTTACTCATTTTGATGAATGGTTGAATGTGAAGCCAGGGATTTTTCCAAACTTTGAGTTTGTTCGGAATCTAAAAGAAGATTTATCCCACGATAATGGCTCTATTTTTTGTTATAGCCAATACGAAAATTCCGTTCTGAATGAGATCTATGATCAACTGGAGGAGGAAAAAAACCAGATTGCAGACTACCGAGATTTGCAAGTGTGGATCCGAACCATAACCTCTTGGAAGGAGGGGAAGAAAAGATTCAAAGGTGATCGAGTTATGATTGATATGCTGAAATTAGTTGTTGACTATTATTATCATCCATTAATGGGAGGATCAAACGGCATCAAAGCGGTATTACCCACGATTATGCAAATTAGCGATTTTCTAAAGGAAAAATACTCCAAGGCATATAAAAACAGCTTAAATTACGGCCAAGCTCACATTTGGCATGTCTTGGATCAGCAAACAGGACATCCCGTTGATCCATTTAAGCTGCAGGCTAAAACAGAAGAATTCGGAAGCGACTATCCAGAAATCACTGATGGAGGAGAAGCTATGACAATCTATTCAAAATATCAGTTTACCAGTACGACGGAGGAAACACGTAAGATTTTTGCCATAGCTCTGAAAAGATACTGTGAGCTGGATACCCTGGCTATGGTCATGATATATGAGCATTGGAAATCTTTGAAGTAAGGGCTTTGTTCGAGTAATAATTTCCGATGAACAGGAACTAGATCATACTAGATTAATCCAATTCACCATGAATTTATCATCACAACCGAATTTGATTATTCAAAACAAACTTCCACACGAAACACACGGGTCACAATAATTATATTTCTAGTTTAAATGTTCCATTGGTTTCTCGTTTCAGACTCTGAAACACTAAATAATTGCATATTTCGTATGGAAAAAATGTAGTGTAAAAAAATCAAAATAGAATAAACGGTTATTTCAGGATCTTTTGAGCAATATCAGCGATAAGTTCCATCGGACGACCTAGGGGTAAACCCATTAAGCCATTTGTTAAAAATATTTAACTTCTAAACACAGAAAACACAAAGTAATACCTGTATTTCCTGTGAAAAATTGTGATTTGTGTGATTAGTGTCTTGATTATTATTATTAATAAGTTGGAACCGATCATTGACTATATCACATGGAATTCGCTTGATGTCGAATATCTAGAAAAATATGAATGCCACATTTTCCTTCTTACAAAAGGGGAAGAATTTAAGTTCAGAGAATTCGTTTTCCATGAAATCTTTTCATTATGTTAGCATAAGTCACCATTAAATACAAAGAAAACAGTATTAAAGATAATAGTGGATGAGTACGACAAATTAATCCGCATTATAAAGTCAGACGAAGATGTTTCCGAGGTACAACTTAGAAAAGCTGCAGATGACTTAATCGCACTCGTTGCCAATAAAAAATATGTCAGCGATAAATTGATTGATTCTTTAGTTGAAATATATGCGACCCAGGACGAAATGATCAAGGTGAGGGCGGTTGAAATTGGATTAAAGCTTCTTGACTACTCACTTTACGCAAATGATCAAGTCTTTGGGTATAAAATCATTGAGTTTATTCGCACACATCTTAAAGGTGCAACAGAGAAAGTTCTCTCGGCTTTGATTATTCACCATAGTTGGGCACATCGGAAACATTCATCCGCAAAAGATATCGTCAAGGCATATGATGATCTACTCACTGAGTTCAACCATGATACAGAATTTCACGCGCTATATCTTCAAATTAATCGAGCCCAAGCTCTCTAAGCTTGTATATAAATAACCAATATCTTGTAACCTGTAGGTTACTTGGTATTTCACAGGTTATAGCAACCTTATTACGATGTGAATCATAATTAACCTGAGAATATTTATTCTCAGTGAAAAAAAATGCAAGGTGACATAGTACATGTGGAAATCCCGATTATAGATCTAAATAAAGCAAAGGAATTTTATGAGAAAGTCTTTGACTGGGATATTAATACAGAGGCGTTTCCCAATTATGCATTGGCAAATGGAAAGAATAAGGTAAGTATCGGAATGCCAGTAGTTGAAGAGATTAGTAATACAAATTTGGGACTTTATCTTCAAGTAGACAATATAGGAGAAAAATTGGATGTAATCAAATCGTCTGGCGGTAAAGTTCTGAGCGAAAAAACACTCATATCTGAAGAAATCGGATACTCTGCAAGATTTGCCGATGTGTTTGGCAATGAGATGAGATTATTCTCAACATCTTGATAGAATCCATGAGCAGGAATTAATCTTGAAAAATCAACAATTTAGTCTCAAAATATCTACTGTGAGAAATTATGGCAAATAACTTCGTACACATACAGATCGGTGTAACTGATCTGGACAAAGCAATTGAATTTTATTCAAAAATATTTAACTGGAAGATTTACCAACCTCCAGAAATGACGAATATGGCAATTTATGAAATAGGTGAAGAAGGAGATTTTGTCGGAGGTGGTTTCCATTTGGTTGATACACAGCCGACAACTGGGACGACTGTTCTGTATGTTAACACGGAGAATATTGACAAAAAACTTGATTTGATTGAAGAATTAGGCTGTAAAATCATACTCAGAAAGACTCAATTACCTGGAGGACACGGTTTGGTGGGAAGATTCGAGGACCCATTCGGCAACATGATTGGACTTTGGAGCGAAGATACTGAAGCGAATTCGTGATAATTGTGGTCCAAGATCTAAAAGATTCTATTGAGGAAATTACTAAATTTATCAGTAAAAAATGGACCACCAATATTCTAATCGACCTCTTTGAAGGCAAAAAACGCTTCTCGGATATTTTAGATAGTAACG
>JACZSS010000112.1:5477-7594 GCA_022574115.1 Candidatus Heimdallarchaeota archaeon
AAAGTCTTGTCCGAAAGACTGAAGGAAATGATTAAGGCTGGTTATGTGCAAAAATTGGTAATCAATATGATACCACTCAAAATTAAGTATCAACTATCAATGCAGGGTTATGAGTTGAAAAACATATTATTTGAAATTGCCAGGTTTGGCCTCCTCACGCAACAGAATGGAGTAACCGAAAATATTGATCCTGAGAAAATCAAGCAAATGAGAAAGTATTTTGAGCTTTGATCGCTAAAATCCCTCTTGTCTTCATACTAGTATGATTTTGCTCTAACTCTTCGAATTAAGTAAGTTGACATGAATAGAAATCCCGTGACTGATAGAATACCTGTAAAATTATTGTTTGTGGTGCTTGTTTCTACGACCCTCTTTTCCGTAGTGATGATCTGGGTGTTAGTAACTTCATTCGTTGAAATTTGTGTTATGGTAATCACTGCCAAGGAGGAGGTAAATTTGTAGATTGAACCGTCGAATGCAGCAATATATAACTCTCCATCATTATCAGTACCAAATGAAGCAATGAGGAGAGATGTATCCAATATTAATTCTGTAATCTGATCTCCATAAGGATCGGTAATTTTCCAGATAATGCCACTTTGAAAATCTGCAAAAATGTAGGCATCCCTCAGTTCAAACACTGATGGTCCATGATAGACATAACCCCCCGTGATTGACAAACCAAAGCTATGATCGTAATCGAAGACCGGTTGAATTAATCCATCCTTATCACAACCTGAAGATGGACTGAAACAACTAAATCCTTCCTGGATATTCCACCCATAATTTCCACCCGAAATGACAATATCCACTTCTTCATATTTACCCTGACCAACATCTCCCACCCAAAGATCTCCTGTGGCAGTGTCAAAACTCATCCTCCAAGGATTTCTCATGCCATACGCAAATATTTCTTCCTGATAGTCATTCCCGTTATTGTAAAATGGATTATCAATTGGGATTGAATAATTCAATCCTTCATCCACGTTATCAACGTCAATCCGAAGGATTGATCCAAGTAAGGTTTGTCGGTTCTGTCCATTACCTTGAGGATCAGCAAAAGATCCTCCATCACCCAAGGAAATATACAACATTCCATCAGGTCCAAATGCAAGAGATCCGCCATTGTGATTTGGATAGGGTTGGTTGATATTCAAAAGAATTAGTTCACTGGATACATTAGCAAAATTTTCATTAGTGTCATCAACTGAAAAACGCGACAAGATTGAGTTTGAAGATGCAGCTGAATAATAAACAAAGAAGTATCCATTCGTCGCATAATTGGGATGAAAGGCCAATCCAAGTAAGCCCTCCTCATTTCCGATATCGTCGACTTGCGACTCTATATCCAAGAATATATCACTTTGAGTTGAATTAAAATTATTATCGAATACAATAATTCTCCCAGCCTGTTCGACAATAAAGAGTCGATCAGTCCCATCATCAGGTGATTGTATATCAACTGGCCTAGTGAACGATTGATCTGGAAATGCGTTGTAGACACTTAGTGTTTGAGAGCTTAAAATATGTGAAGCAGTTTGAGACGGGTTAACAATATCAATCCAATTATCATAATAAAAATAAAATGAAATCGGAAGGCCAATCTATAATTTTTATGAATTAACCGAGTTAAATCATTTTGGATCAAATATTTGTAATTTCAAATGAGTTTATCTGATCGTTGAAACAGAGGTTCCGCAATTGCCCCAATATGTACCATCCAGCAGTATCTCTGTTCCACAAACTCTACAGAATTTTGATTTGGATAAATTAGGTGGTTCTTTCGCAGGTCTCTCACTGATTGGAATTTCGTAATTCGTATCAGGCATGGATGGTTTTGCTGCTGGTGTTGATGTGTATGTCGTTTCCCGGTTATCCCCTCTCTCACCTGTTATAGCTGCATAATTCATTTCAAGCCGTTCTTTTTTACCGGACCCAGAGTGACCTCTCATTCTAAGTGGGTTTCTTTGAATATTTGGTCGCGGATGGCGGAATCTCACATCAGAATTACCAAATTTGTTGGATTGCCACAAAAGGATGAGACCCACAATCACTACAAGCAAGATTAGATCCCAAAGCCCAGTGGAAAATGCAATCAAAAAGACGAGTCTATAGCT
>JACZSS010000113.1 GCA_022574115.1 Candidatus Heimdallarchaeota archaeon
GATACGATTCAGAAAGTACAGAATTTTGTACGAAATACACGATAATATTATCACAGTGATCGTGGTCAGAGTAGCTCACAGGAAATATATTTATCGATAAGAGCTGAAAACAGCCTAAAATAATCTATTGCCAAATGGGTCGTATCAGGCTTTTACGCATTACAAAATTGTAAGTTATTTGAAAATTGCGATGACAAATTGCTCAAACTAGCCAATTCTTTGAAATGGGTATTCTATTAATGAATAAACTTCTACGCTCATAGTTGGTGTTTCCAATTTTGATATATTGATATAATTTAGGTTCTTAGTAAATATTTAGGGAAAATAAAATTATTTGGAAATTTTCGTTTTTCATTGATTATCTTTTAATATCCAACAATCAAATATATATCGTGTTAAAAACCAAACTTGCAAAAAATGGTATGATCACCCTTCCCGCAGTGATCCGTAAACATTTCGGGATCAAAGTAGGTGACGATATTGGGTTCATTAAAATTAATGGAGATTATAAAATTGTCCCTCTGAAGTCAATGCATGAACTAGTAGATCATAATCATCTTGAATCAACTAAGAAATTGATTGAAGAAATGAGAATTGATCGCCTAAAAGATCGATGAGATCATACATCTGGGATACTGGTCCATTATCTCTTTATTTTGCAGGTCATCAAAAATCGACTACCATTATGAATCAATGCTTAAAATCGGAAGTGATTGGATATGTACCACTCATAATCTTGTCAGAATTTCATTATCTTCAATGGAGGCATCATGGTGAAAGAATTTCCAAAATGCGAGTTGACAGCGTGCTAAATTCAACTTTAATTATAAGTAAATTGGAAGAAAGACACATTTTTGGAATTGGGCAATACAAGGTCAGATATAATCAGCTTTCACTTGCTGATGCTGCGCTATCCATTCTCTCAAAAGATCATAATTCAACCATCCTGACGACAGAAACTGAAATTCCCAGGATCAAGGAATTAAAGTCAATCAAAATTAAATTTTAAACCTAATGAAACTTAACAAGAAGTGGTCGATCGTCACTTCAATAATTATTTCTTATGAATTTTCCAAGTCCCATCTACCTGAAGTGATCTATGATATGCTCCATTCATATCAATTCAACTAATACAAATAGGTGTTAGACTGATAAGTACCTGAACATTTCCTTCCTAGAGTTAACAAATGTGAAAATAAAGGCAAGGTAAGAACTCTTTAGGCTGATTGGGACCAAGATCCCGCGCATTAGAATGAGTTGTGCTTCAAGACCACGATTATCAGTTTGTTATACCAAGAACTTCCGAAAGCGTGTGGCAATGAAGCAACCTTGCCAGTTCACAGTTGTGAGTGTGTGACATGAATTATACCGATCAAAAAACCTTACAGTCATTGTTTATAGGAATTGACGTTTCTAAACATTTTTTTGAAATTTGCATGATGAGTGAATCAGGCCAAATCCTGAAATCCTTTCAGATCTCTCCAGATTACAAAGGATTTAAAAAATTATTAAAGCTACTGCCAAAAGCTGGTCGATCCATCGATGGTGAACCAGTATTTGCTATGGAAAATACTGGACCTTTAGCAGGTAATCTTTGTCATTACCTGAAGAAAAAGAATTTTCGAGTGATTATGAGCAATCCATTTGAGATATCAAGATTACGCGATGCATTCTCCAAATCGGTGAAATCAGACCTGATTGATGCGTTTGTTATTGCTCAAGCATTGAGGATGAATGTCATCAAAGAATCTCAAAAAGATGAAACATACATCTTTCTGCAAGATCTCCTGGAACGATTTTATGATCTTAAAGATCGTCAAAAAGCACTAACAAATCAGTTGAGATCTAATTTGGAGCAAACATTTCCAGAAATTGATAGAATGTTCACCAACATTAGCTGCAATTCTGCATTGGCGATCCTAGCCAATTATGCAACAGCCAGTGATTTGCTTGATGCTACAATAGAGAATATCAAACTGGTAATTAAACAGGAAAATGGTAAAATGACCCAGAACAGATTAGATCAATTATTGTTACGCTGCCAAGAATCAGTTGCTTGGAAGACTCAAACCTGTCATAAAATCATAATTCAATCACAGGTGAGGGAATTGAAGATGGTGAAACAAGAAATCCAATTTCTCAATGAGGCCATTAATGAATATGTAGATGATGTTTTTGCCAGTGAGCTTCAATTACTCAAGAGTGTTCCTGGGGTTAGCGATTTGACTGCTTTTTACACATTGGCAGTAATTGGCAATCATGAACGATTTGATCCAGATCACGATGGGGATGGAGCCAAACGGGTTAGCAGTTTCGTGGGCTATGGACTGAAAGAATACAGTTCAGGATCTAGGAAAGTGCAAGGTGGAATAAGTAAACGTGGGAACGGTAAGCTACGCGGGCTCCTCTATATGGCTTCCATGTCTGCGGTGAGGGTGGATGACGATTTAAAATACAAATATGAACGATCTAAACTCTCCAAAGGGAGTGCCAAGAAAGCTCTGGTCGCCATCAGTCATTTATTGCTGAGGAGATGCTATGGAGTCTTGAAATCCGGAAAGTGTTATAATTCAGACATCCCTCTAGCAGGTGCAGCTGGATGATGCTGGGTTGACCGCTCTCACCCCTGTATTTCTGATGTAGAATGTAATTTGACAAAGGAGTGTCTTAATATTATGTGATTCAGCAATTAGAGGGCAAAATAATTGTAGCTACCCGAAATCAGCCTAATGCGCACTTCGAAAGGATTGACTAATTGTGGTATTTTCTGAACACAGATCTTATTTGTAACATGTGGACTACATGTCACTTGTTATCTGAAGTGTTTTTACTCTACGTATTTAGCCTGTCACAAACGTTTTTACTGCGATTAACTCTCAGAGGTAGTATTTTTGACACGACGATCTAGCTTGTTTGTAGTATTTTGCCACAATGTCCTTGTTGTTTGTATGGTTTTTAGTACAAATCGATTGATCGATCTGTCGCTAACCTCACATTTGACCCACTTCCTAAACCTCAAATTACCTACTCACGCCCAGGCGTATTTCCGCTTAGAGTAGAGATCTTTTCTTGCACCGTTGTAGTACTTGATCCACCTGTCACCTGCATTTTTAATGCACCGACGCTCCTAATTATCCCCGAAACCATTGCTTCAGCCTTCACCAAACTGAATTTGTTTTCTAGATTGCATTTAGATGGAGTTAACCGAAAGTTATCAGAATAAAGATGAAACAAAATTAAGAAATCGTAAGGCTTGAGATCGCAGAGCAACTGTTTTATCCATAAAATAGTTTTGATTCAAACCCCCTTCATAGATATTTGCTGTAAAAAGAACTTTGTCGGGTGTTTGAGTAGAATCAAGATGGACGTTATAGGCGACCAAACTTGTTTGAGCCATCTCTCGCAATATTGAACCAATCACATTCTTCTTGTCTCCTGATTGTAGACCATTTATTTGTATCCGAACACTTTGATCAATATTGATACCAATACTTAACACAGCATGATCATTATCATTTGCTGGAAAAATAAGCGTAACACTTTGTGCAGTACCTTCAGTCCATTCGTAGACTTCGTTGACAGGGTCTTGACTTTGGGTTAATTTTGTGCCTTGTCTAGCGTTGACCCAAGACAATATCCTTTGTTTCATAGCACTGCTCGTCATCTCTGATCTTGATCAATTTAGATTAATAAAAGGGCTGAGCTATATCTTTCACTTTTCATAGGTTTTTTTTCACTGTCTCCCTACGGCTTATTTATTCAAATGGATATTTTCTGAATTTCTCGAGCAAACCATACGAAAATGGTCAGCTGACCCTCGGGGCATCCTTAAGATACGTATATATCTGGTATATCTGGATTGCTATAATTGCTATAATTGTTATAATTGCGATAATTGATAGACAGATCGATCGATGATCGAATCCAGCTGGATTGCTAGTAATCATCGATCGAATCGATATCTACAACGAACTCATTCGGATTTCAGTTACGACATTAATGTACTGCTCAAGTGATACCTGTTCAATCAAATCTGCCAGATCGCTGCTATTATCAATCATAGAAATGCGTAATGTATTCATAATACGCAATTAGATTCTTTCTCAAGGTTTGAAGCAATGGTGATGGATTTTGTTTATTGAAAGACATTAATAGTGTCAAAAACATTCTACTGTTTAATGAGCAAAGGGAATAATGAATTGAGTGTCAGATATCTGCAATTGATTGTATCAGATGAATTTCTTCATTCGTTAATTTTATGTCTATTCCCAACAGATCTTGATTCATATGTACCTGTTTAGATGTTCCTGTCAATGGCAAGATACCGATCTGTTTTGCGAAACTGAATATTATACTAGGGGTGGGTTCTCCATAACTCGCTGCAATTTGTTTAATTCTAGGATCAGAAATAAAATTCCTATTTGCAGTTAACAGAGAAAACCCTTGATAAATAATATCGTTTTCATAACAGATCTCTCTTATCATTTTATCCCAACCAAGTCGAGCAAAACACCGATTTTGGACAAATGTAGGCTTAATTGATGCCTTATCAATTAATAACTGTAATTGATTTGCACTAACATTACTAATTCCAATATATTTTGTTAGTCTATCTTTTTGTAGAGATTCCATAGTTTCCCATACTTCATAATCCTTATCAGCCAGTCCCTTATCAGTGGATGGACCGTGGAGAATATATGAATCAATATAATCAGTTTTCAAATGGTCTAAAGAGCTTTGAAATGACTGTTTTACTTGTGTGGGATAATCTGCTTTAGGATCATACGGTAACCGTTTATCTTGTCCTTCTTCATATGTAAATTTTGTCTGAATAAATAGATCCTGTCTTTGAAAGTCTTCTGATTCAAGAAATCTTGTAATACCTTTTCCAACCCCTTCTTCAAAATAATGTTTTTTTTGGTTAGCAGTGTCAATTGCTCGAAAACCACTTTGCAACGACATTAAAGTTAAATTTTCTGTCCTATTTTCTTTCCATGCAGTTCCATACATAAAAAACGGATTTATTTTTTCCCTTAAATTGCTCATATCATCACGAATGGTATTACAATCAAAAACCTGTATATTGTATATGGTGATCGACGATGACTTCATATCTTTGTATTCCCAAGTGCTTAGTATCTGCCTGATGCGCATTTCGATCCGTGTGGATTTGGACATCTTTTCGAGTAATGGTTGATTTTCAGGTCTGTATATACTCAATCAGCCAATCGGTATTGTGTTTTCTAAGTTGTTGAATCCGTTCATGGGTAACCCTAGACGGGTTGTCTCGGTAGGTTTGATTTTGTTGTCTCTTGCTTTTCTTGTAGTTACTGTTCAGTCGAGTGGTTGTGCAACTTATGGAGGTCACCATACAGGTGATTGTGCTAGATAATTTCGACCGATACTCCGAGCCAGAATAACATAGGTCTAAAATGTCAAGAAACAAAAACACTTTGAAAAGCTCCAATAACAATACAAAAATCTACGGTTCAAGGAATTTAAGCATATGCTCGAAAAATTTGGTTTCTCACTGGTCCGACGAAAAGGAAGTCATGAGATATATTATAACCCATCAATTGGTCAAAGACTCAATATTCAACCAAATCCAAGAGATAGAGGCAAAGCGAAACCCTATCAAGTGAAGCAGTTATTAACGATAATTGCGGAATATCGTTTGATGGAGGAATCATCATGTCAGAAAAATATCTAACATACCCTGTTGAAATATTTTGGAGTGATGAGGATGAGTGTTACATTGCAGTTGTTCCATCTGCCAAGTTGCTCAGCTGGAGGTTTAACCTATAACGAGGCCTTGCAAGAAGTCACAATCGCAATGGAATTGTGGATTGACCATGCAATTCAGAATGGAGAAAAATTACCAAAACCGTCAAAACGGTTAATGGCCAATCTCAACAATTGAAGAGAATATCAATGACGGATCATGTATTGACCTTAAATCCCCATTATCTGGTATCAGCCTAATTTGCGTTACAAAATTTGTCATTGATATCAAAATTAAAATGACAAATTGCTCAAACTAGCTAATTCTTAGAAATGCGTAACATTTGTCCATCCATCTTCTTTGGAAGAGAGTTTTTTTCCTCTCAAATATTTTTTGAATATTTTTCATTTGGATTACTCCATTTGTGATGAAACTATCGATCCATTGGGATACATAATTTGTATTGTGACTTCAAGAATATCTGTAGACCACCAATTGATCGATCAAATGGCGGGGTCTTTACGGAAAATTCAGTCCTTCAGTACAATCAATGGATAGCTAATGGCAAATGAACCCATCACTATCGCAACCACTATCAATCTATGACCCAACGTGTTTTCATATCCAACCATTCGATCAAATGTTTCGTAAGCGAAAATGACAATTCCAATATACAAAGCTGCTCCAAATATGCCTGATCCAATGTTTTTTTCCTCAGGCTGAATCGATTGAGCCATAATAAGCAGCTCGTCGGCCTTCATTTGTAAAATCCCTGAGTTGAAATATCCATACATGTTTGAAGAATCGATTGATCGATAGCTCTTGTGGGAATTTAAACAAACGAGTTACATTTTTTTGATCAATCGATCGATTTCATTGCTGTATTTTGTTAAATCTTATATTACCATGACCCTGCAATCAAATTGATCCTCATATGAGTGACGAAACGACTACACATATAGAGAATTCACTGAAAGCACCATCAATATTACATACTTCCTTGAACATTTCTAAGGTAACTGCAGCCAGATTGGCAATTCTATTTTATGTCCTACTGGCATTGCTTAGTCCACTTGGACTCCTTCTACCCCCGCAATGGATTGATGAAGGGGACGCCGCAGGTACAGTGGAAAGTATCCAGGCCAATGACACCCTATTTCGAGTTGCAATCGTACTAAATATATTTGGGCAGACTTGCTTCCTGTTGGTTGGAATTGCTTTCTATGAATTATACAAAGATGTGAACAGGCTTCAGGCCAAACTTTTGTTGGCATTTGTTGCGGTTAGTGTTCCCATTACTATCGGTATGGAGGTATTCCATTTAGGTGCACTACATCTTGTCGGAGATGCTGAATATTTGGGGAATCTGAACAATGCTGAAATTAATGCTCAAGTTGTATTCATGATGAGCATGTATGAATTTGGAATTCATATCGTGTCTATCTTCTGGGGTCTATGGCTTATTCCTCTTGGTTATCTATCTTACAAATCCGAATACCTTCCAAAAGTATTGGGTATTTTACTTATCATCAATGGAGTATCCTACGTTCTCGACGTCATTAACTGGATTGTGTTCTCCCAAGAAGTAGAGATGATAAATACTGTACTTCTCATCGGAGCTGCCATAGGAGAACTTCCAACAATCCTCTGGTTACTGATTATGGGTTTCAATCTACCTGTAAGACGTGTACGCTTATGGGGATAATATCCTTATGATTAGAAAATCCAGCTAACTTTCTTGATTTAACTCTTGCCAAAGATGTGCGAGAAAAATTTTTCCTGAACACCATCTGGGAGATGTCAAATTTGGGTCTGTTTCCACAGGACGTCGTTACTTATTTTGCCGAGG
>JACZSS010000114.1 GCA_022574115.1 Candidatus Heimdallarchaeota archaeon
AAATACATAGTTCCTGAACTAATTTCAATAAAAGAATCTATGCAGTGGGAGATACACAAACGAGCTCAATTATTACTTAATCAAGTGGAAAGAGAGAAGTATGCTGAACCAGAAGTTGAGGGTGAAATAAAATATGATGATACCATAAATGAAGATGCAAAGAAAATTTTAGATGTTATGATGGATAATATTGATGAGAATACAACGGAAAAGCTCGCAGAAAGAGCTAAACTTAGTTTTGCGGAGACAAAACAAATTATTCTGTATCTAAGAATAGAAGACTACATCATCACACCTAGAGCTGGTAAATTCAAAAAACTCTGAATCTCCCGGTTTTTCATAAAAAATGCAAAGAATCTGATATGTCACTGTTAAAAGGTTTATAGATTTTCAGTGCACCTAATTAATAATGTGGGAAAAATACCAAGACGATAAAGATAGTTTCTACAACACTATTTTGGCCCGAGCTAAGGAACAGCTACCCGAAATTTTAGCAGAGGATAATCGATTTGTAATCCCAAATGTTGATAGTGAAGTTCAGGGTAATCGAACATTTTTCCGCAATTTTCGTGAAGTATTGAATGCTTTAAACCGACCAGAAGCCCATTTTCTCAAATTCTTGACAAATGATCTGGGTACATCTGGAAATGTTGAGGGAACTAGAGCAATCTTTCAAGGTAAACATGCTCGAGGACAAATTCTAAGACTTGTCCAGAGATATGTCAATGATTATGTACTTTGTCCAGTCTGTGGCAAGCCAGACACCAAATTCGGCCTACAAGGAAGAGTAACAGTTCTTCACTGTGAAGCCTGTGGCGCTCAATCTGGTCTTCGGTCAATTAGCTAAGGTAGGTCTCTGTGCAATTTATAGTCAAGGTGTATCAAGAAGGTAGACAAAGATTAATTGCCATTTGCGATGAAGAAATTAGAGGAGCTAGGCTGAAACACAAAGGAGTTACCATTGTAGTCCGAAAGGAATTCTATGGAAATGAGGTTTTTACTCTTGAGGAGGCCCTCGGAGAACTCTCAAGATGTACCTCAATTAATGCATTTGGCACCAATATCTGTAATTTATTAGTGGAAAAGGAACTTGTTCATCCAGCAACCGTTTTGTGGATCAAACACAACGGTTTACAAGTAGGTCATGTAATCGTAGTCAAATAACGAGGTCTCAAAGTATGAAACGAGTAACAAGATTTTGTGCAGATTGTGGTGAATTAGGAGTTCCCCTGCAAGACAGCTTTTGTCAAAATTGTTTCTGGAAAGTAAATTCACTCTCGATAGTAAAGAAAACCGCTTTTGAGATCCCGTATTGCCTCACTTGCTATTCGGCAAAATTGACAAATGGTTGGGTTAAGACTGCCACTGATGGCGAATTTAAAGATCAAATTGCTATTAGTCTTAGAAGCGAAATAAGCTTCAATTTTGAAACCCGACTTTCCGTGGATAGTATTACCGATGTAAATTGGGATATTCCTAAACCTGAATTGACTATCAAGTATGTTCTCACTAGCTCAGAAATAGAGATCTTTGAGGAACGATCTGAAAAAATTGAATTTTTTGTGCTTTTAGCTGGGGGGATTTGCAAGTCTTGCATCACCAGGAAGACTGGAAACAGAGACGTCACTGTACAATTTCGTGCAAAAAATAGAAAAATTGATCCTGAAGAAGATAAATTTGCAGGACAATTAGCTGTCGAGGCGGTCAAAATGTATGACAACGAGGTAGTCGACGCGTATCTAAGTGATGTTATTGATAATCACGGCGGACTCGATTTTTACTTTGGCAATTCTGAAGTAGCGGATATTTTTGTTGAGAAACTAAAGAACAACTGGATAGGACATTCTGAAGTAAACTATACTCTTCAAACGGAAGAAAAGGATGGTAGGCGAGTTTATCGCAAGACTCACCTGTTTCGACTTCCTGAACCACGGAAAAAAGACTATGTAATTTACCAAGAAGAATTACATCAAACCTTAGCAATCGCTAGGACAGCCGTTCGTCTTGTTAATTTAAGAACCCACAAAGTCATTAATTCGCGAGACTGGGATACGATTATTATGCCAGATCCTTTGCCAACACTTACTGAATGGTTAGTGATATCAGAAGATTATTCTGCTAAGACCTACCAGCTTATGCATAACGAGTCGTATGAAACCATCGATATAGAGAAATCGGAACTTCCAGAAGAATTGCCAATTGGCGAGAATGTCAAGTTTATTTGTTTGAATGACGAGTTATTTCTGCCAACCAAGCTTATTGTTGCATGAACATTCTTAATCCAGCAAGAAAAACAATTAATTACACCTTATTGCGCATAGCTGAAGGTATACGCAATTGCAAGAATTTGAGAGGAACGCTATTTGCCGGATAAAGAAGATTTTGACACCGACGAAATACTGAAACGTAAGTATGATAGATCGGTAGAAAGACTCGATAGAAAAAGTGATCGAGATCGCATCCGAGATAAAGAAGATGATGGGTTAAAGCTGGTCGATACGGTTTTTGATAACAAAACCCGGCTCATTCTTTTCTCCATGATTACCAAGGGATTCTTTGATGAAATAAGTGGAGCCATTTCCACGGGCAAGGAAGCCAATGTCTACTATGCACCCATTAAAGATACAGGGATTGTCGTCAAAATTTTTCGAATTGATGCGCCCTCATTTCGCAATATGAGGCCATACATGGAAGGAGATCATCGATTTCGATCGGTTAAAAGCTCGCGAGCGGGATTTATTGAGGCATGGGCCAAGAAAGAATTCAAAAATCTCAAGAGATTGGAAGAGCATGGAATACCTGCTCCGAAACCAATTTACTCAGAGCGAAATATTGTACTGATGGAATTTTTAGGGGCTGATGATGCGGTTTTTCCTAGGCTTAAAGATACTAAACCAGTAAATCCTGGAAATTTATATGAACGACTCATACGAACTGTCAAGGACATTTATCGCAAAGCCATGTTAGTCCATGCAGACCTAAGTGAGTTCAACATCCTATACCATGAAAAGGAAGACCAGTTTTATATCATCGATGTAGGCCAAGGAGTGCTTTGGGATCATCCACGAGCCCAAGAATTCCTTCTCCGAGATTTGAATAATCTCAATCGATACTTTGGAAATCTAGGTGTGAACATTATTGAATTACCTAAAGTTTACAAATGGGTCACAGGTGATCCGGTAAATGACGCACTCCTGTACTCATTAGAATTCGACTCCTAAAAATGAAAAAGTTAAAGCTGGAGCACTCGATCTACTGTGTACTTTATTAATGGTAATTTGGGAAGGAATAACGAATGGAGGATTAAGACATCAACAAAGCAGGATCTGTGGACACGGCTGCCAAGCAGTTTCTACGTATTCCCTTGAACCGAATTGGCGCAGTAATTGGTCCCAAAGGGTCCATTCGTCGAGATATTGAGAAACGTACAGGTTCAAAAATTATCATTGATTCTGACACAGGCGAAGTCGAAATAAGACCTGGGAAAAATCTTGAAGACCCTGTATTACTAATCAAAGCTAAAGAAATAATTCGTGCAATAGGTCGTGGTTTTTCAAATGTACAATCCGTTAAGTTAGCAGAGGATGACTATTATCTTGAGGTCATAAGACTCAAACCCTTACTCAAGCATAACCAAAAGCAAATTGTGAGAGTCAAGTCTAGAATCATTGGGACTAAAGGCAAAACTCGAGCTAAAATGGAAGAGTTAACAAAAACAACCATTGTCGTTTCTGGATCAACAATATCCATTATAGGGACTTTATCTGACCTAGGTGATGCTAAAGATGCAATCATCAGATTAGTCAACGGAGCAGTTATAGAAAGTGTTCTTGGACAGCTCGAAGCCAAAAGGAGGGAAGTTAAGAAAGACAATGAACGTTTGTGGAAATCTGAAGATGATGAGAAAACCATGAGTGAACTTTTTGAAGAGATGGACAAGGAGAATGAGATAGAAGAAGATATTTTCAAAAATTTCAAAAGCTGATCATTCTCTGGAAAGTTAAGGAAATTACTATACCAACAATAAACAAAATCCTCTTGATCTGAAAAATCCTTTTAAAATCTAAAGATTGGCTTTATTCATGGGATTTGCAACCGATAAACCACTATTGACATTTTTTCTGTTAGCGTACAGTATTTCTTGGACTTTTTTCATTGGAGTGGGAATTATCTTAGGAAGTGACTTAGCAATATTAGGTGTATTAGGTCCTTCACTGGCGCTCCTAATTCTTTGGGGGATTTCAAGCCATGACCAAGAAATCTCTGCTGTATTTCGGAGAGGCAGACAAGTGAGATTTGATCGTCGTGTATATCTGTTAGTTATTCCCGGGTTTTTAGCAATGGAGCTACTTGCCATTGGAATCAATGAAGCCCTGGGAGGTGATACTGGAGATTTCTACTTTCAGCTTGACCTCATCGGAACTTTCATTTTACAAATCGTAATTATTGGTTTCGGTGAAGAATTTGGGTGGCGTGGTTTTGCATTACCGAGACTTCAGCAGAAGTACAATCCACTCATTGCATCAATCATTCTAGCCGGAGTCCATGGATTCTGGCATTTTCCGGCTTATTTTTTGGGTGCAGGCACGCATAATGTTCCAATCATTTGGTTCATTTTCTGGATCATTCCATTTACCATTATATTGACCTGGGTTGTGAATCAGGCAAATGGAAGTGTGTTTGCAGCTGCGATGGTTCACGGGTGGTTTGGTGTCACATTGTCAGCAATTCCTTTTCTTCCATCGGAGGATGTCGTCCCATTAGACAGCGATCTGTTAACGACATTAGGGGATTTCTCGGTATTGGGAGCCTACATCTGGATGGCGATTATGTTTTGGGTCTTGGCATTAAGTTTAGTTTTTGTAACGAAGGGTAATTTAGCATATTCAAAACCGAAAACCCATACTCCAGTAAGTGAATAAACTCAATACGAATTTTGATCAGATGCTAGATCAGAAGTTTTACTTCCTGTTCTATAAATGTAATTTTAAATACAAATGGCTACGACATTAGATTGACGTTCTCAGTTCTCTAAGGAGTCTGAGAGACTCGGCACCAATTTGCCGGTAAAGTTAAGTCTTGCTTCGGGCTTGTTGTTACTTATCTCCGCGAGGGTTAGGGAAGGCTGCCACGCCCCATGTTTATTGGAGCCATAGAGCGAGGGACACACCGGAACACATCCGAACTCCGATAGCATTTTGGTGGCCGATTTTTTTCTTTCTTATATCTTGGGTTGAATGGAGGTCATAAAGAGTCAGCTCTGAAACAGGTTCTTGACAATTGATTGAAGGTCAGTGTTCCATCATTTCTAAAAACTTTTTGTGATTTACTTTACTTAATGCGGTCTCCAATAATTCGGTATACCCCTCTCGTCGAAATATTCTAAGAATCTCATTTACGCGGTGTTCCAAACCACGATCCATGTTTGTCTGTAGCTGGATTTCGAGCGGACTTAGTGGGATTTTGTAACCTCTAAAATCCACAAGATTAGCATATTTCCAGTTTACAAAATTAGCTTCCCAAATGCCTTCTCCATCTTCGGGAGGATCATTTGCCAGCTCGGTCGGAGGAGTAATATGTGCAACTTCGATCTTGAAACCATCCAGTTTCCATCTTGCGAAGACCGACTGAAATCCGTATGAGTCTGGTTCACCATAGTGAACAGAAAGTTCTTGAGAAGAAATCCATTCAGGGTCTCCAACGGGTACGGGGCTTGCTTTCGGTTCGAGATGAGAGAAACAACTTGCAATTAAGCCCACATCATTTTTTCGACTCACAACAATGTCGATATCGTTTGGGATGAGACTACAACCCTGCAATGCTGTTGCAACAGACCCAATGATAAACC
Source organism: Candidatus Heimdallarchaeota archaeon (assembly GCA_022574115.1). GTDB lineage: Archaea > Asgardarchaeota > Heimdallarchaeia > Heimdallarchaeales > Kariarchaeaceae > LC-2. Next base: position 5,849 of record JACZSS010000114.1, read on the forward strand.
AATTTATTTCGCTGAAGACTAGCGTTTCTGAGGTGAGTTTCATGAAATTTAGTAAAGCCTGTTGCCATGCTTGTAAATTAGAGGATTCACGACCGCTCGTCATTATTTTATGCATTTATACAGGTTTTAAATAGATTTGGGAGTCCGTTGGCAGGTGAGCGATCAACGAAGCTAGCTCGATCCGGAGAAGGTCTGGTCAGACTTCGGTCCAGTAAATGTGGGCTTCTGGAATAAGCAATTAGAGTTTGATCTAACCGCACAATTAATGTTCTTGCTCTAACCTTCTACTACAAGTGGTTTCGAAATCGGATAAACCGTATCACAAATGCATGCTAGGAGGGACTTTTGATCGATTTCACGAGGGTCATCGAAGCCTTATTTCAACCGCCTGCAATATGGCTGATAATATTTTCGTCGGAATTATTTCTGAAGATTGGGGAAAAGAAATATTTGCTAAAAAAACACTTGGAGAGATGATTGAGCCTTATGAAGATCGAAAGCAAAGTGTACTAGATTTCTTAAAGAATACAGCATGCAATCATGAAGTTGGTCCTTTATACGATCCTTATGGTCCAGCGCCGAATGTGCCTGAAGCTGATCTGATGGTGGTCACTACAGAAACGGAAAAAACAGCAAACAAAATAAATGATATGAGAAAGGAAAAAGGGTTTAACGAATTAGATATTATCATTATTCCTTGGTTGAAAGATGAGGATGGAACCCTGATCTCTTCAACCAGATTAAGAGAAAAGGATGCACGAAAATAGCTCTGCGATCGATAACCATTAACTGATTTGATTTATTATTAGGTTTTTTTAATCGCATCCATGTTCAGTATACTCATAATTTAAATTTACATGCGCATCAATTCATTTAATGACGGTCTTCTGTTCTTCATGCGGAACTGCAAATAAAGATGGTGTACAATTTTGTACGGAATGTGGTACATCCATAGCTCAACCAGCTCAAGCACAACCAGCTCAAGCACAACCAGCTCAAGCACAACCAGCTCAAGCTCAACCAGTTCAAGCACAACCAGCTCAACCTCAACAAATAATTGTTAATGTGCAACAACAGCAACAACAGCAACAACAGCAACAACAGCAACAAATGATGGGGGTAGGAATGTCCCAAGATGTCACTAGTATATGGATGATATTTTGGTGCCTTATTATTCCATTATTAGGTATTGCCTGGTACTTCCTAAATCGTACTGTTCGACCTATTTCAAGTAGAAATTATTTGATTGCGAGTATTGTCAACCTTGTTTTTATTATTGCTGGTTCTTAAATCGTCTCGTTTTGCTGATACAACGTAATAAATTCCTAGCTTACATCGTAATTCTAGATCAGAGAATTTATTGGACATCCCAGATAAGATAGATCGACTGGGACATACTTGATATGGTTTGTAACCAACACAAGATAAATCTATAAATGATAATTACTTAAGAGTAATTTTAGAG